>NZ_SHOE01000036.1:0-30625 GCF_012275705.1 Vibrio chemaguriensis | reverse complement strand
CTTCTAATTGGATTATCATCAACGAGTGCCCACACAGATTGATAGGTTTATATTTTTAAAGAGCTTTTCTAACTTATCCAGCAACTTAGTTGCTCGTCGTTAGGGGTGCGTATCTTACTCCGCACCGCGAGAGAGTCAAGCATTTTTTCAAATTTCTTTTTCTCTCACTTCCGACTCGCTGTGTGACTTTCGTCTCACTCCGTGTCGGTGGATGCGCAGTATAGGGAGTTGAGAAATTAGTACAAGCGTTTTTTTCAAAAAAACTTTCAACCGAACAAATAGCAATCACTTTGTGTGTATACCAAGCGATCTTGGCTATTTTTTCTCATTTAAAAGGATCTTTCCGCAAGAAAAAGGGCGTTTCTACCTGAATTACGATCTTCAAATTTGATGTAATTGAAGCAAATGATATTCGCTCAACGCGCTTTTTCTTTTCTGCCTGCTGTATAAAAGATAAAAAAAGAGCAGAACGATAACGAACTGCTCTTTGGTCTTTGCTTTTTACTTGGGGTACTTCAGGTGAAGTCTTGGAAAAATGTTTCTTCTATATATAGAAGAAAAGATCAGAGCATCCTTGCCCTTCTCTTTTACGACAGATTAGCTAGGGGTATATCTAAATGTCGTGGTTGTTCGATGACACATTGAGCTCGTAAGAGTGGAGCATGCTTGCATTCTCAATGGCGTCATCTTAGAGAGGAACTTAGTTCTTCAATACTTTTACGGTGTAGCTACCATCTTTTTGTTGGTACAGACCGTGGATGTCGGTTTCGAAACCAGGGTAATGCGCACCGATCTCACAAAGCATCTCTAGGAAGTCCAGCACAGGGCGAGACTCTTGAGTCACCATTTCACCAGGAAGTACTAGTGGCACGCCTGGAGGGTAAGGAAGGATCATGTTCGCACTTACGCGACCAACCATTTCTTCCAGTTTGATTTCTTCTACGTTACCGCGAAGCTCTTCTTGCCATGCTGCGTGTGGTGTTACTTTCATTTCTGGAAGAACATCGAACGCTTTGTACATTAGCTCTGGTAGATTGTATTTCTTAGTTAGGTCGTGAATTGCTTGTGCTAATTCTTGAACGCGCATGCCTTCATAGAAGCTTGGGTCTTCATTATATAGCGAAGGCAAGAAGCTCTTGATGGTTAGGTTCAAGTCGTAGCCACGTTTAAATTCAGTTAGACCGCGTAGCAATTGCATTGCTTTTGATTTGTCGATACCGATTGAGAATAGGAACAACAAGTTGTATGGACCTGTTTTCTCTACCACGATGCCGCGCTCGTCTAGGAATTTAGCCACCAGCGAAGCAGGAATACCTGATTCTTCTAGTTCGCCTTCTTTATTCATCCCAGGAGTCAATAGCGTGACTTTGATTGGATCAAGATACATGTGGTTGTCATCCATGTTCTTGAAGCCGTGCCATGTGTCGCTAGGGTCTAGTTTCCAACATTCTGTGGTATCGATGTTTTCTGGTTGCCATACATCGAAGAACCAGCTGTCACTTTCTGCTTCTAGGCGTTTGATCTCTTTACGGAAGCGGATTGCGCGATCGATAGAGTCTTGCATCAACTTCTTACCAGTGTTGCCGCGCATCATTGCCGCTGCAGTTTCAGTAGAAGCAACAATGCCGTACTGAGGTGAAGTTGAAGTGTGCATCATGAATGCTTCGTTGAAAGACTCTTTATCAAAGTCGCCTTTCACGTGAATCATTGAAGCTTGTGAGAACGCTGCCAACAGTTTGTGTGTTGATTGTGTTTCGTAGAACACTTTGCCTGGCATCGCTTCACCACTCATACCACATTTACCTTCGTAAATTGGGTTGAAGTTAGTGTAAGGCACCCAAGCACTGTCGAAGTGGATGTGTTTACAATCTAGCGACTCTTTGATGAATTGCGTGTTGTACAACAGACCATCGTAAGTTGAGTTAGTCACTACTGCGTAACTTGGCGCTATTGCACCTGGTGTTTTCGCCACTTTCTCAGCAATGACATCGCGGCTGAATTCGCTTTGTGGAATACCACCAAGGATGCCGTATGCGTTACGAGTTGGACGGAAGTAGATTGGTGTCACGTCGCTCATCATCATTAGGTGAGTCAGAGATTTGTGACAGTTACGGTCAATCAGTACTGTACTGCCCGCAGGTGCTGAGTACATACCAACGATTTTGTTCGATGTAGACGTACCGTTAGTTACGATGTACGAGCTGTCTGCATTGAATGTGCGTGCGATGTATTCTTCTGCATCTTTATGTGGACCTGAGTGGTCTAGTAGAGAACCTAGCTCAGGCATTGAGATTGATACGTCCGCTTTGAATGTGTTTGGACCGTAAAAATCATAGAAGATGCTACCAGCAGGGCTTTTCTGGAATGCAGTACCGCCCATGTGACCTGGAGTACAGAAGGTGTATTTACCTTCTTCTACGTATTTGAATAGCGCTTTAGTGAATGGAGGCATGATGGCATCTTTGTATGCCTCAGTCGCTTGGTTGATTTTGATAGCGATGTCGTCAGCCATACCTAAAGCGTACTCGAAGAAGCTCACGTTTAGACGTAGATCTGTTAGTGAAATATCTAGAGTAGACTGTTCGTTAGCAAATGCGTGAACAGGCAGTTTTTCGTTGATTTGGCTAATACGTTCACATAGCTCTAGTGAGTATTTATCCCAGTCGAACAGCACACCGCAAATGCGTGGGTTCATCTCAATCATTTTGATCAAGTCTTTATCATCTACTGGGTAAACCACTTCGTAGCCCGCTTTCTCAAGAGCAGCGTGAAGTTGACGAACTGGCTCTTCTTTAAAGAACACACCCATGTGGTTCAAGATAGCGAAAATATTCATTTGGACATCTCCAAGGCGAATGAAGGCGCTCTCTGCCATTTACAGGCAGTGAGTAAGGTGAGCGCCGAGTGAATTTGGGTTTTATGGGCTGGCACCGAAGCGCCAGCGTTTGGGGATTAGTTGCTTGCTTGAGCAGGCATGTCGTCAGCGTGTAGCTTCATGTACTGAGCTAAGCCGGCTTTTTTGCTGTAGAACATCAAGATAACGAGAGATACGATGAAGGTTGCTGTTAGCGTACCGCCTTCTGCACCAGCAAGGGCAATGAAGCAGAACAGACAAGCTACACCAGAGAACAACATTACGAAGCCGTTGCGTGTTGTCATACCTTCGAAGCGAATCAAGTTAATGCTTGAGTAGAAGTAAGGCAGCATAGTTAGTAGAACTGCATCAGTCGTTAGCTGGTTGAACAGGTCTGATGCGTGTGCTGTTTTAGAGCTGAAGAACATCAGTACAACCATTAATGCTGTCATCTTGATTGACGCAAGGATTAGACCTTTCTTAGGCACACCGTTTTTGTCAGTTTCGCCGTAGATTTTAGGGAAGTTGCCATCGCTTGCTGCACGTTTACCAGCCTCGCCCACCAGCATCATCCAAGAACCTAGCGAAGTGAAACATGCTAGTGCTGTGAATGCTGATACGAATGGTGCTGTCCAGCTACCGAATAGCTCAGTGGTTGCCAATGCAAATGGCGCACCTGATGCCGCAACTTCAGAAGCAGGGAACATGCCGCTGATCATTTGAGTTGATAGGATGTAAATCACACCTGCGATACCAGTACCCAGCATGGTTGCTAGCGGTACAGTACGTTTAGGATTTTCTACCATGCCTGTTGATACTGCGGCTGATTCCACACCAACGAATGACCATAGACAGATAAGAACCGCTGTCACAATCGCATGGCTATCCGTACCCGCAGATACGTTCCAGTTTTGGCTGTATAGCGCAGTGTCGAAGTGCGTCCAACCAAACGCCGCTGTACCAACAACAGGAATGAGGATTAGAACAAGACCAAGCGTACATAGACGGCTTACCCAGCTACCACCAAGTAGGTTAACGAAAGTGAAGATCCATACCGATGCAATCGTCGCAATACCTGCTGGGATTGGGTCATTAAGCACAGGGAAGAATACTGAAAGGTAAGAAACACCTGTAATAGCAATAGCTAGGTTACCAATCCAGTTCGCGTGGTAATAAAGCACGCCCGTTTGGAAACCAAAGACAGGTGAAACTTCGCCAGCATAAGCGATAGGACCACCTTCTTGAGGGTTTTTGGTTGCCAGACGAGCGTAAACAAACGCAAGGCTCAGTGCACCGATCAAACAGATCAGCCAACTGAAAATTGAAACAGAACCTACTGAAGCTAGGCTAGAAGGTAACAGTGCAATACCACTACCCATCATGTTACCGGCTACTACACCCGTACAGGCAATTAGGCCGATTTTTTTCGTATTCGATGACATAACATCTCCAAATCTATTCTACTCAAGTCAACGTGACTCAAACTGAACGGTTATTAGCGAGATGCTATGAAGTAGATACCTGCTCGACCTCGCTAAATTTCGAAGTGAAGACTACGCCCAAAAATCGGGAAAAAAATAAACTTGGCGTTATCAATAAAATAATTAGTTCATCAACATCAAGTTGAGATAAACATGATAAACACAAAAACATAAAACTATATTATTCATGCAGTTATAAGAAAAACATCAAGCCTTCTACCGATAGATAAACTCTCATCAACTCGTTGGTAATCGCGATAAAAATTATCAACCTCAATCAACTTCCCCGTCCCGAAGGTTTGATTCCCTGAACTGTTGATTCCATAAATCTCTCCCTGATCGCGCTTTTTGACCCACATCAATATTCATCTCGCCTCCAAGAAAGCATCAGAATCATTCTCGCCACATAACTCAGCCAGACACTCCATACAATCAATAGAGATAGAGATAGAGATAGAGATAGAGATAGAGATAGAGAAGAAAACCGGATATGTCTTCCCGTTGCAAGCTTGCGTTACTGGCTCCTTCGTAAGTCATTACCCCACCGCCCACCCTTTTCACTTTTCGACAGCTACAAAAAAGCCCCTCACCGAAATGAGGGGCTAGTATTAAACTGACGTAGAGTGCGAGAGAATTAAAGCATTCGAACGACAGAAGGGTGAACAGCGCGATACATGGCGTAATCAATCGCCTTCATGTTACTTGGGAAGACCAAGTTTTCGCACAGCAGGTACGTCTCAACCGACGTATCAATATAGAAAGCTTCGCTGTAAGACTCACTGGCCAAATCCAGATCACCATCCAATTCAGCGTGTTTACCACGAATCACATAAGAAAGCACCGAATCACGTAACCTCAAAGCCTGCCCAAGATGCTGCTTGGCTGAGGCCATGTCACCAATAATGGTTTCGTGCAGGGCTAAAGCTTCATAAATTCGCGGTTGAATTGGCCCAACCATCATTTTTACGTTAGTTTCTAGTGCGTCACTCAACTGCTGCACTCGCCCTTTCTTCAACTCCTGTGAAAAATCGAGCACCTTCTGCACGTGGTAAGCAATTAATAACTCTGCCTGAACGTAAGCGTTATCTGGCTCAATTTCTAAAATGTTTTCCAGCAAGTTGACGCCTTGGCGAAACTGCTTGGCATCCGAGACATTGAGATAATGGTTAGCTTGAACAAACAGCTCCAAAGCATCTGGGTTAATTGGCATTCCCGCCACCAGCATCGTGGATTTCAGCTTGGCATCCGGTACTTTCAGGACTTGCATCAAGTCTAACGACGCTTGTTGAAGCACTGTCTTTAAATGGCTGCTGGTTAACGCGTATTGACGACTAAACAACACCTTTTCAGATGAGTTATTGCGATATTCCACCTCTAAAAAGCTACCACCATCATTTTCACGAACCCGCACCACAACCGATTTGCCCGGCACAATACCCGAGGTAAACGACGCCTTCTTTAGCATGACTCGGTAATCGCTCACTTGAGCAATGTCGGACATCAACTTTTGGGCAAACCCGTCTGCCAAGTCGTAGCTTAACCCTTCGCTCGTGAAGTTATCTTGAAACTTGAATTCGATAAGGTGAGTATCGATGGCTTGAGTAATACGCACTTCCGATTGCTTGTAGGTAAACACACCCATCACCACAACCAAAACACTGATCCAGATGAAGTTCATGATCCCCAGGCGCCACGGACTGATTTTATTTTTTTTCTGTGGGGCCTTTTTCTCTTTAGACATCTCACAGACCGCGCGAGTCAGAGGGCCAGCAGGAAAGGTGACGGCAGGTGCGATAGGTAGAGTATCTTCTTCTGATTCTTCAACAATAGGAGGAAGAGTTTCTGAATCACAATGACGACTTGCGAGGAATTCCTCGAGTGTCATTGGGGTCACATTCGCCACCAGCTTGTAACCACGTTTCGGCACTGTAATGACGTAGCTGGTATTTTCTTCCCGACCGTCCCGCAGTAATTTACGCAACTCAAAAATGGACTGAGTCACCACTTGATCGGTCACAATCGCCCCTGCCCAAACGTATTGGATCAATTCCTCACGATTGAACACCTCATTCGCATGCTCCGCTAGGAAATGCAGAAGATTAATTAAGCGTGGCTCAACAGTAACTTCCCTATCTTGTCGATACAGCTTATTTTCATCAACGCTTAAAACCCAGTCATTGATTTGAAAATAGACTCCAACCATGTATGAAAACTCTCGTATCTACAGACAGCGCTACGGCAGGAATCAAACAATGGTCAATTCCTACAGGTAACTAAAGGCGAGATTATAGGTGGGAAAACGGCGTGCACCTAGAAAAGCAAGCCGCCAAAAATGCAAACTTAAGTTAAGTGATGCAGAAATGAGACTACTCAAGTGCTGCAAGGATAGAACAATGAGTAGCATCATCGTCCGTATGACCGCAGCAAGCATCATTGATCTTCTTCAAAGCTCGACGAATTTTCGTTAGCTCGTTAATTTTTCCATCAATCAGCTCTAACTTAGCAGAAGTAATAGCTTTAACCTCTGCACAGCTGTGTTCTGTTGCTTCTAGTTTGATTTCTAGTAGCTCTTTAATCTCATCCAGGCTCAGGCCCAGCTCTTTACCTTTAAGGATGAAGTGTACCTGCTTTTGATTCTCTTCATTATAGAGACGATAACCTGATTCACTTCGACCTGCGGGCTTTATCAGCGCGTTTTTCTCATAAAAACGCAGCGTATCTGCCGTCACACCACAACGTTTTGCCAGTTCACCTATCTGAAACATAACTTTCCCTATTAACTATCTCGTTACTTTTAAAGCTAAAGAACCTCTTTTTCACAATTATTTTTGAGATGCCAAACGATTGCGCGAGCTTTTTTGTAATAAATTGGTTAGAATACGCGCCATCAAATGTGGAGACTGTTTTCTAACCAGAAAACATCCGGCAAAGGTCTTTACCAAAACTGGCCAATATTTTACCCCAAGAGGTAAAAACAAGTTCATTTTTGGCAAACATCTTTAACTCCGTGAATTTGAGGAAAATGGAAGCATGAATAACGCTCGTCCTATTCGCCGTGCGCTTATCAGCGTATCAGACAAAACAGGTATTGTTGAGTTTGCACAAGCTCTTGCTGAGCGCGGTGTCGATATCCTATCTACTGGTGGTACAGCACGCCTAATTGCCGAACAAGGCATCGCAGTAACAGAAGTCTCTGACTACACAGGTTTCCCAGAAATGATGGACGGCCGCGTTAAAACGCTTCACCCGAAAGTTCACGGTGGTGTACTTGGTCGTCGTGGTCAAGATGACGACGTGATGGCAAAACATGGCATCAATCCAATCGACATGGTCGTTGTTAACCTATACCCATTCGCAGAAACCGTTGCAAAAGAAGGCTGTACACTAGCTGACGCGGTTGAAAACATCGATATCGGCGGCCCAACGATGGTCCGCTCTGCAGCGAAAAACCACAAAGACGTGACTATCGTTGTGAACGCTCATGATTACGATCGCGTTATCGCTGAAATGGACGCGAACAAGAAATCTCTCACTCTCGAAACTCGCTTCGACCTTGCCATCGCTGCTTTTGAACACACTGCCGCTTACGATGGCATGATCGCAAACTACTTCGGCACCATGGTTCCATCTTACGGTGAGAACAAAGAAGGTGATGAAGAGTCTAAATTCCCACGTACTTTCAACCAGCAATTCGAGAAGAAGCAAGACATGCGCTACGGTGAAAACAGCCACCAAGCAGCTGCATTCTACGTTGAAGCAAACCCACAAGAAGCGTCTGTTTCTACTGCTCGCCAAATCCAAGGTAAAGCCCTCTCTTACAACAACATTGCAGACACGGACGCAGCACTTGAGTGTGTGAAAGAGTTCAACGAACCTGCATGTGTAATCGTAAAACACGCCAACCCATGTGGCGTTGCGCTAGGTAAAGACATCCTCGAAGCGTACAACCGCGCTTACCAAACTGACCCAACGTCAGCGTTCGGCGGCATCATTGCATTCAACCAAGAGCTAGATTCAAAAACGGCTAGCGCTATCGTTGAGCGTCAATTCGTTGAAGTGATTATCGCACCTTCTGTTTCAGCGGAAGCGATTGAAGTGGTTGCAGCGAAGAAAAACGTTCGCCTACTTGAGTGTGGTGAGTGGACAACTAAAACAACAGACTTTGACGTTAAACGCGTTAACGGCGGCCTGCTAGTTCAAGACCGTGACCAAGGTATGGTTAGTCTGGATGACCTTAAAGTGGTCTCTAAGCGTCAACCTACAGAAGAAGAGCTAAAAGACGCCCTATTCTGCTGGAAGGTAGCGAAATACGTGAAATCAAACGCGATTGTTTACGCGAAAGGTGACATGACTATCGGTGTAGGCGCTGGCCAAATGAGCCGCGTTTACTCAGCGAAGATTGCCGGCATCAAAGCCGCAGATGAAGGCTTAGAAGTTGCCGGTAGCGTAATGGCATCTGACGCTTTCTTCCCATTCCGCGACGGTATCGATGCCGCAGCAGAAGCCGGCATTAAGTGCGTAATTCAGCCAGGTGGCTCAATGCGTGACGACGAAGTTATCGCAGCAGCAGATGAGCACGGCATGGCGATGATCTTCACGGGTATGCGTCACTTCCGCCACTAATTTCCTCTTCGTATTTGGCACTGTGGCGTCGTTAGCTGCTTTCGCCCACCCCGGTTACGTAGCTGGCTATGTTTCCGGGATGGGCTCAATTGTAGCCTAGCCACATCATCAAATACTTTGAGTAAACAGTATTTATAAGATTAAGGATTTTCATATGCGAGTTTTAATCATTGGTTCAGGCGGTCGTGAACATGCGCTAGGCTGGAAAGCAGCGCAAAACCCAAATGTTGAGACTATTTTCATTGCTCCAGGCAACGCAGGTACGGCACTAGAGCCAAAACTAGAGAACGTAAACATCGATGTAGAAGACATCGCTGGCCTTGTTGCTTTCGCCAAAGAAAAGGCGATTGAACTGACTATCGTTGGCCCAGAAGCACCATTGGTTATTGGTGTGGTTGATGCGTTCCGCGAAGCGGGCTTACCAATCTTTGGCCCTACCCAAGCCGCAGCGCAGCTTGAAGGCTCCAAAGCGTTTACTAAAGACTTCCTTGCTCGTCACCAAATCCCAACCGGTGCATACGCAAACTTCACAGAAATTGAACCAGCGCTTGCTTACGTGCGTGAGCAAGGTGCGCCGATTGTGGTGAAAGCCGACGGCCTTGCGGCTGGTAAAGGCGTGATTGTGGCAATGACGCTAGAAGAAGCCGAAGACGCAATCAAAGACATGCTAGCAGGCAACGCATTTGGTGACGCAGGCAGCCGCGTGGTTATCGAAGAGTTCCTAGATGGCGAAGAAGCAAGCTTCATCGTGATGGTGGATGGTGAGAACGTTCTGCCAATGGCCACCAGCCAAGATCACAAACGCGTAGGTGACAAAGATACAGGTCCTAACACTGGTGGCATGGGCGCGTACTCGCCAGCTCCTGTGGTAACACCAGAAATTCACAACCGCATCATGGAAGAAGTCATTTACCCAACGGTACGTGGCATGGCGTCAGAAGGTAACCCATACACAGGTTTCCTATACGCGGGTCTGATGATCGACAAAGATGGTACGCCTAAAGTGATCGAGTACAACTGCCGCTTCGGTGATCCAGAGACACAACCAATCATGATGCGTATGGAATCGGATCTGGTTGATCTTTGCTTGGCTGCGATTGACCAAAAACTGGATCAAGTTGAATCAAAATGGGATCCACGTGCGTCGATTGGTATCGTACTCGCAGCCGGTGGTTACCCAGCAGCGTACAACAAAGGCGATGTGATCTCTGGTCTGCCACAAGTTGAAATTGAAGGCGAGAAAGTCTTCCACGCGGGTACAGACAATAAAGATGGCAACATCGTAACAAATGGTGGTCGCGTATTGTGTGCAACTGCGTTGGGCAACAGCGTATCAGAAGCGCAGCAACGCGCTTACGAGCTTGCAAAACAGATCAGTTGGGACGGCATGTTCCATCGCAGTGACATCGGCTACCGTGCGATTGCACGTGAGCAAGAAAAATAAAAACAACTTAAGTTGGCTAAAAAACAAAAGGCGCATTCAGCGCCTTTTTTATTACTCTGTCAGCAAGTAAGTCTCACCAAGCTTACTCAGCGAGTAATGCTGGTCGTGGTACACAATCAAAGTCATCATCATTGAGCATCAACAGTTCATCAACCGTTGCTTTATTTCGTGACTGCTTGCCGACAAAAGCCACGTAACTGTCTACAGATGAGAGACGCTCGATAATAAATTTTGGCAACGTCTGATTAAACTCGAGTGTCGAGAACGCTTTACCTTTGCAGGTTTCAAACGATTAGCCATTCCAATAACCTTGAATGAGGCTCTGACTGTTACGAGACTGCGCCTTGACCGACGCCACTACATCATTCGCTTCTGTCTTGTAACGTTCTAATTGTTCATGCTGAAGTGGTAAGACTTTACGATTAACGCGATATTGTTGGTAAACCGCTTCGCCATCTTTATTAAAACGGATGTGGATTTGAAAAGGCACCAACTCTTGCTTGGTATCAACTTGCTCACCTTTTCGAATCAACTCTCGAAGCTCACCGTCATCCCAACGGTAGTCACTTTGAAACCAGCCATTATCCCCCATCGTTACGTAATCAGCAGCCGTACTCACGCGAGTGAGTTTCTCGGTCATCCAGTACAAGCTACTTGCGTCTCCAGCAACTTTGCCGCCAGAGAAGTGAGTGAATTGTTCTAAATTAGGAGTTTCAACCGACGAACAGCCAAAAAGGGTAAAGCTAGATAAGAGAAGTGAAGCGAGTAGATGTTTTTTCATGAAGTTGCACCGAGGCAGGATACCTCGGTGCATTCTAACTTAGTTTACTGATTCTTTCAGCGCTTTACCTGCTACGAATGCAGGTACGTTAGCTGCTGCGATTTGAATCTCGTCACCAGTCTTAGGGTTACGACCAGTACGTGCAGCGCGGTGGTTTACTTTGAATGTACCAAAACCAATTAGTTGAACTTGGTCACCCTCTTTAAGTGCACCAGTTACACCATCAAGAGTCGCTTCAAGAGCAGCTTTTGCTTGTGCTTTTGATAGGTCTGCTTTCTCTGCGATAAAGTCGATTAATTGGGTCTTGTTCATTAGGTTTCCCTTCTCATAGGTTATCGAATTCGTCTCACTCTAAAACATAAATGCCCCATCTGGCAAAGGTTTGTAAGCGATCTTTCGATTTTCTGACGTACTTTTAGCCATAATATGAGTAATAACTCACAATTTGTTACCACATACCCCCTGAAAACCCTTGCTTTCCAAGGTATTTGGACCAATTTATAAGGCACTTTTGCGGTTATAATAGCTGCAAATAACCACTATCAAACTACATTCAAGGGCAACTATGCTGCTGTTATCCATTTATATCTCTATTGCAATCGGCATTTCGTTTATCTGTTCGGTGCTGGAGGCGGTACTGCTGAGTATCAGTCCGAGCTACATTGCGCAGCTCAATCAACAGGGGCATCCCGCAGCTGGGCAACTGGCTAAGCTAAAATCAGATATCGACCGACCATTGGCATCCATTCTAACTCTAAATACCATCGCTCATACCATCGGCGCGGCCACTGCTGGTGCACAAGCTGCGGTGGTATTTGGTAGCGAAGCGTTAGGTATCTTTTCGGCAGTGCTCACACTGGCGATCTTGGTGCTTTCAGAAATCGTACCGAAAACAATTGGCGCAACTTACTGGCGTCAATTGGCGCCAACCGCGGCAGTCGCATTACGCTGGATGGTATGGGCGCTAACGCCATTCGTATGGTTTTCAGAGCAAATCACCAAGCGTCTTGCTCGTAACCACGAAGCACCCAAGATGCGTGATGAACTGTCGGCAATGGCGATTCTGGCACGTGAAAGCGGTGAATTTGCCGAGGGTGAATCAAAAATCTTAAGCAACCTGCTGGGCATCCAAGATGTACCTGTAACGCAGGTTATGACGCCACGTCCTGTGGTATTCCGTATCGATGCCACGATGACCATCAATGAGTTCCTAGAAAAACACAAGGATACGCCTTTCTCACGCCCATTGGTTTATAGCGAGCAGAAAGACAACATCATTGGTTTTGTGCACCGCCTTGAGTTGTTCAAACTCCAACAATCAGGTTGTGGACAGAAACAACTGGGAGCAATCATGCGCCCGATTCAAGTGGTGCTAAACAACACGACTTTACCGAAAGTGTTTGACCAAATGATGACTCATCGCCTACAGCTAGCCCTTGTCGTTGACGAATACGGTACTGTGCAAGGCTTGGTGACGTTGGAGGATATTTTTGAACACCTCGTGGGTGAAGAAATCATCGATGAAGCGGATAAAAGTACCGACATGCAGGAGCTGGCTTACCAACGTTGGGAAAGTTGGAAAGAGATGCACGGCGTAATCGAAAGCCGCGATGACGATGAAGAAGAGGAAGAACTGGAGAAGCATCACAAGGAGCCAGAAACTCAAGAAGCGACAAAACCAGGCTCTAAAGAATCGTAATCAGCATTGGGCATAACTGCTCAAACGCCGCAAACAAAAAGGCATCCATTTGGGATGCCTTTTTCTATCTATTCAACGACTAAAGTGCGATACCGATATTGCTCACACCTTCTTCACGTAACTCTTCACGTAAATCTTTAATCAAGCTGATATCACGCTCTACCGCTTCACGCAGTGGACGGAAAATAGCCCACTGCACGTCCCATTCTTCACATACGGCTTCATTTTCTTTCTGATTGTCGTTGGTGATTGGCTCTGCACCTTGCGCTTGCTCTAGATCAGCAACGGTTTGTACCGACTGTTGGCTCACTTTAAGCATTGAATCGAAAAGGTAGTCGCGGTCCAATAGGCCATGCAGTAACGTAGACAAACCCTGACACGCGTCCATCGCTGGATAAACCCCGTAAAAATCGAACTCATCCGCACTTGGGAACAACTCTTCTAACTTCTCTAATTGACGTTCGAAGTTAATTTTCGCGTTCTTAACTGTCAAAATTTCCCATACACTATCAAGAATCGCTCGGTACGCACGCGGGTCAGCAAATTCTGTATTCTCACAAAACATCGCATAGTTTGGATACATGCGTTCACACAGACACGCCATAAAGGTAATTTGTTGCCAAGGTTCTAGTTTTTCTAAACGAACCTGAAGAGGATTCTTAAGCATAGTCACTCAATCATTGAAGAAAAAAACAGCGAAAGTGTACTTGATTCATCACAGGGAAAAAAGTTAATGCCGCATTCAAATCAGATTTTCCTGCTCTCAGAGCATCGCGACACCTACAAAACGTTACTGGCAGAGAAAAATCTGCCCGATCTTTGCCTCACCGACGAACCAGAAGCCGCTCAGATCGTACTAGCGGACCCACCCTTACTATCACAAAGCTTAGACGAATTTTCACAGCTTGAATGGGTGCAATCCACGTTTGCTGGTGTCAACGCCTTAACATCCCCTAGCCTTCGTCAGGACTATACTCTAACTAACGTTCGAGGCATTTTTGGTCCACTGATTGCTGAATATGTTTTGGGTTACAGTATTGCCCATTACCGCCACTTTGCCCGATACCACCAGCAGCAACAAAACAAACAATGGCAGCCTCACCTCTATACATCATTACAAAGTAAAACCATGGTGATTCTCGGTACTGGTAGCATTGGGTGTTATTTGGGCAATGCCGCTAAAGCAATGGGAATAAAAACCATCGGTATGAACCGCACAGGTATTCCGACCTCAGGTGGTGAGTTTCATCAGACCTTTCATATCAGTGAACTAAGTAAGGCATTTGAACAAGCCGACATTGTTGTGAATACCCTACCAAGTACACCGGAGACGCGACAGTTACTTAATCGTCAAACGCTCAGCCAACTAAATCAGGCGTTATTGTTTAACGTAGGTCGTGGCGACGTACTGGATGAGGCAGGGTTGCTCTTCGCTCTGAAAAACCGTTGGGTAGAACACGCCTTCTTAGATGTGTTTGAGCAAGAACCGTTGTCGGTAGAACATCCGTTTTGGAAACTACCGCAAGTCACCATCACTCCACACATTGCTGCGCTGAGTTTTCCCGAGCAAGTCATCGAGATTTTTGCTAACAACTATCTACGCTGGCGCGATGGGTTTTCATTAAATTATCAAGTGGATTTCGAAAAGGGTTACTAAGAATGTCGTTAGACGAGCTATTGCAGCGAGTGAGGGCCTGCCAGATCTGCGCGGATAATTTACCTTTGGGCGCAAACCCTGTCGTACAAGCCGCAAAAGACGCACGCATCCTAATCATCGGACAAGCGCCGGGGACGCGTGTGCACAAAACCTCGATACCTTGGAACGATCCAAGCGGCGATCGGTTACGCCAATGGCTCGATATCGACAAAGACATTTTCTACGACCCAAACAAAATAGCCATTGTCCCGATGGGCTTCTGCTATCCAGGCAAGGGGAACTCTGGCGATTTACCTCCTCGCAAAGAGTGTGCGCCCGCTTGGCACAAAAAGATTCTCGAGCAGTTGCCCAATATAGAGCTGACGCTACTGATTGGTCAGTACTCACAGCAGTACTATCTCACCAACAAACCAAAGACACTCACGCAAACCGTTCAGCAATGGCAGGATTGGGAACCTGATTTTATCCCGCTTCCTCATCCTTCTCCACGCAATACATTGTGGTTAAAGAAGAATCCTTGGTTTGAATCTGAAGTCGTGCCATACCTTAAAAAACGCGTTCACTCGATGCTTTAGGTTACCCATGATCTAATTGATTTTTTATCTGTACAAGAAAATGATCACACAAACACAAAACCGCTAAGCTGTTGTTTATAATGAGATTAAAAAATAAACGTACAGACTAAATAGTAATTAGATCATAGTAGGCCAAATACTACTAGAGCTGTACAACCTTGAGTTTCAGATAAAAATTGAATTTTAGGTAAAAAAAATACCGGCACTGAATGCCGGCATTTGATTGCAAAAAATCTAACTTACTTGTGGTATGGCTTAGATAACTCGTGTACCGCTTCCACAAACACGCCCGCGTTTTCTGGCGGTACATCCAAGTGGATACCATGGCCTAGGTTGAACACATGACCAGTACCCGTATCACCAAAGCCTTCTAGGATATCCGATACTTCTTCGCGGATGCGCTCTGGTGAAGCGTAAAGCATGGATGGGTCCATGTTACCTTGCAGCGCCACTTTATCACCGATACGTGCTTTCGCGTCTGCAATGTTGATTGTCCAGTCTAGACCAACCGCATCACAGCCCGTTGCTGCGATTTGCTCAAGCCACATACCGCCATTCTTAGTAAACAGTGTGACTGGCACGCGGCGACCATCGTTTTCACGAATCAGACCATCTACAATCTTGTGCATGTATTGCAGTGAGAACAGGTTGTAGTCACGAGGCGTCAGTACGCCACCCCATGTGTCAAATACCATTACCGACTGCGCGCCTGCTTTAATTTGCGCGTTTAGGTACTCGATAACGCTGTCTGCCAGCTTATCTAGAAGTAAGTGCAGAGTTTGTGGTTCCGCGTACATCATTTTCTTGATCTTGGTGAAGGCTTTAGAACTGCCACCTTCGATCATGTACGTAGCAAGAGTCCACGGGCTACCAGAGAAGCCAATTAACGGCACTTCACCCTTAAGGTCTTTACGGATCTGACGTACTGCGTTCATTACATATTGCAGTTCACCTTCTGGATCTGGCAAACCAATTTTTTCCACGTCAGCTTTGCATGTAATTGGGTTATCAAAAACAGGTCCTTCGCCCGCAGCAAAACGTAAACCAAGCCCCATTGCATCTGGAATCGTTAAGATGTCCGAGAATAAGATCGCGGCATCAAGAGGAAAACGGCGTAATGGTTGAAGTGTCACTTCGGATGCTAATTCTGCATTTCGACACAAAGACATGAAATCACCCGCTTCTGCACGAGTCGCTTTGTATTCTGGTAGGTAACGACCTGCCTGGCGCATCATCCATACTGGCGTGTAATCTACCGGCTCTTTTAAAAGCGCACGCAGATAACGATCATTTTTTAATTCAGTCATTCCGTAATTCCAACTGTTAGGCTTTCTGTGAAAGGGGGTATTCTATCACTGATTTAAGTCCAATAGCTGTGTGCTTTGCAACCTGGATCAAGTTATTAACTTTTAAATCAATGCTTAATTTGCACCCAATCGGTATCAGTGTTAAAAATTTGTTCGCTAGCGAAAACTACAATTATAAACTGAGTACCCAGTACTCAGCATCTCATAACGACATCTTACTTACCCCCTCCCTCTCGGAGGGTTTTTTTTATCTATTTATCAGATAATTAGAATCAATATCTTGTAGCGTTTGTTCGATAAGCGCTCTTGCAATCGTTCCTTTAGGCGCAACAGGCGGCATCTCGTCAATACCAAACCATTGTGCATCAGACAGCTCAGTGTAGTCTGGAATTAACTCTCCCGATTCATAGTCAGCTAAAAACCCCATCATCATACTCGATGGGAAAGCCCAAGGCTGGCTGCCAAAGTAACGAATATTTTTAACGAGAATTCCTGTTTCTTCATGAATTTCTCGAGCCACACACTCTTCTAATGTCTCACCAACTTCTAAGAAGCCGGCAATAACGGTATACATACCATTTCGATGCCTTGGATGTTGAGCCAATAAGATCTGATTCTCTTTACGCACAGCAACGATAATACATGGAAATATTCGAGGATAATGGAGAGTACGGCATTCGCCACACTGCATAGCTAACTGGTTATTATTAAGAAAGTTTCTTCCACCGCACTGTGGGCAAAAACGCAGACTTTGCGTCATGTGCCCATACTGGACCGCTTTACTTAACAACATAAATAATGGCTCAGGAAAATGCAGGCAGTCGCGTAGTGAGACTAATGGTAGATCATGCTCCAGATCAGACAAATTAAGCCACATGACGGGCGAACCTGAATACTCACCAATGGTTCTTGCACTCACTTCAGGCAGTGATAACTGCTCTGCAGACCCGAAAGGCACAGCACCATCCACCAGCCAAATTTCACTTCCTGCAACAACACACCAGTATGCATTTATCGCGCGGTTAACATCACCTTTTCTTAACATTACACCATCCCTTTGCTTGAAGTTCGTTCATTTTACTGGCAATCTAATTTCATACTAGAGTTTGTCGTTAAGTAAATTTGCACTCTAAATTCTAGTAAGGACAAGAGTTTGTAATAACTTTACTAACTTTGCTTTGCAAAGGATACGTTCGCCAACAGGCGATCAGATCATGAGGGCATGGTCATGCTAAAAAAATTCAAACAAACACAAGACCAGTGGGGTGGCTCAAGTGATGTCATTGATCACTGGTTAGAGACAAGACAATCCCTGATTGTTGAATATTGTAAGCTTGCAGCACTGCAACCTTGTTCGAAAACCAATGTTATTGAACTCCCATCTCCTTCCGAATTGCAGGATTTCTGTCAGCATCTCGTTGATTACATCTCCGAGGGCCATTTTAAAATCTATGACATGGTTATGGATCGCTGGAAAGCGACTGGCTTTGTCGTGACCAATGAGATCAATCAAACTTATGGCCAAATAGTCCTGACAACTGAACCACTATTGAACTTTAACGATAAGTACTCAGAAGTTACTGAAGATGATGAATTAGATGATTTCGATTCTGATATGTGTCTCATTGGCGAAATTCTTGAGACTCGATTTGAAGTCGAGGACTATCTGATACAGCAGATCGCAGAAAGTCTGTCTATGCCCCCAGGGGCTTAGTGTTTGCGAATATTCAGAGACTGAAGGATAGAAAAGACTGACGATCATCGTCGGTCTTTTTTGTTTCTAGCCTTATCACTATTACCTTCTCTAAGAACCCTCTCGAAGAAAAAGGCAGGATAAAAACTAAAAAGGCACCCGAAGGTGCCTTTTTTCTTAAGCTTCTAACGATTACTCGTTAAATGGCTTACTCTTCAGAAGAGAAACCAGCGTTTAGAAGTGCCGCTAGGTTGTCCGTTGCTTGCTCAGCAGAAGGACCATCTTGCGCTTCAGAACGTTTAGCTTGACGCTCTTGGTGGTATGCGAAACCAGTACCAGCTGGGATCAGACGACCAACAATTACGTTCTCTTTCAGACCACGTAGGTCATCACGCTTACCAGAAACCGCTGCTTCTGTTAGTACGCGAGTTGTCTCCTGGAACGATGCCGCAGAGATGAACGACTCAGTCGCTAGAGATGCTTTAGTGATACCTAGTAGTTCACGTTCGAAACGTGCAGGCTCTTTGCCTTCAGCTTCTAGGTTACGGTTAGCAATCTTAACTTGTGAGTACTCAATCTGCTCACCAGGTAGGAACTCAGAGTCACCAGAGTGAGTAATAGTACACTTACGTAGCATCTGACGAACGATAGTTTCAATGTGCTTATCGTTAATCTTAACGCCTTGTAGACGGTAAACTTCCTGTACTTCGTTAGCAATGTACTGCGTTACCGCGTGTACGCCACGTAGACGTAGGATGTCGTGTGGAGACTCTGGACCATCTGCGATCACGTCACCACGTTCAACTTTTTCACCTTCGAATACGTTCAACTGACGATGCTTAGGAATCATCTCTTCGTAAGCTTCACCGCTTTCACGTGTGATCACTAAGCGACGTTTACCTTTGGTCTCTTTACCGAAGCTCACAGTACCTGTGTGCTCAGCAAGGATTGCAGGCTCTTTCGGCTTACGTGCTTCAAATAGGTCAGCAACTCGTGGAAGACCACCGGTGATATCTTTGTTACCGCCAGACTTCTGAGGAATACGTGCTAGTGTCGCACCAACACCTACTGCTGCGCCATCTTCGATGTTTACAATCGCTTTACCAGGTAGGAAGTAGTGAGCTGGCATATCAGTACCAGGGATCATTACATCGTTACCTTGCTCGTCAACAAGTTTGATAGCTGGACGCATATCTTTACCTGCTGAAGGGCGAGCTGCTGGGTCAGTTACTTCGCTTGAAGATAGACCAGTTAGGTCATCAGTTTGACGAGATACTGTTACGCCGTCGATCATATCTACGAACTGGATGCGACCTGCTACCTCAGTAATGATAGGTAGTGTGTGCGCTTCCCAGTTTGCAACTGTTTCGCCAGCTTGAACTGTATCGCCATCGCCTTTGCTTAGTAGCGTACCGTAAGGCAGTTTGTGTTTCTCTTTCGTACGACCAAACTCATCAATAATAGTTAGCTCTGTCGCACGAGAAGTGATAACGATCTTACCGTCATCTGCCAGTACAGATTTAGCGTTGTGTAGCTTGATAGAACCGTTGTTCTTAACTTGAACACTGTTCTCTGCCGCTGCTGTCGATGCCGCACCACCGATGTGGAACGTACGCATGGTAAGCTGTGTACCTGGTTCACCGATAGACTGAGCAGCAATAACACCTACTGCTTCACCTTGGTTCACTAGGTGGCCACGTGCTAGGTCACGACCGTAACACTGTGCACAACAACCGAAGTCAGAATCACACGTTACTACAGAGCGCACTTTCATGCTGTCTACTGAGTTCTCTTCCATGATTTGACACCACTTCTCATCGATCAGGGTGTTACGTGGAATAAGAACGTCTTCAGTGCCAGGTTTTAGTACGTCTTCAGCAACAACACGACCAAGAGCAAGCTCAGAAAGTGCAACTTTAACATCACCACCCTCGATGTGAGGCATCATGTCGACACCTTCGTGAGTGCCACAGTCATGTTCAGTTACAACAACGTCTTGAGCAACGTCTACTAGACGACGAGTTAGGTAACCCGAGTTCGCTGTTTTCAGTGCCGTATCCGCAAGACCCTTACGAGCACCGTGCGTTGAGATAAAGTACTGAAGTACGTTTAGACCTTCTTTAAAGTTCGCTGTGATCGGCGTTTCGATGATTGAACCATCTGGACGCGCCATCAGACCACGCATACCCGCAAGCTGACGAATCTGTGCTGCAGAACCACGAGCGCCCGAGTCCGCCATCATGTAGATGCTGTTGAATGACTCTTGCTGTTCCTCTTCACCGTCACGGTTAACTACCGTTTCAGATGAAAGGTTTTCCATCATTGCTTTCGCAACACGGTCGTTGGTCGATGCCCAGATATCGATAACTTTGTTGTAGCGTTCGCCCGCAGTAACAAGACCTGATTGGTACTGTTCCTGGATTTCACGTACTTCTTCTTCCGCTTCTGCGATTTCAGTGTACTTAGCTGCTGGTACAACCATATCGTCGATACCAACAGATACACCAGAAAGTGCCGCGTATGCGAAACCTGTGTACATGATTTGGTCAGCGAAGATTACTGTGTCTTTCAGACCTAGTTTACGGTACGCCTCGTTAAGTAGGTTAGAGATTTGCTTCTTACCTAGCTTTTGGTTAACGATGCTGTACGGTAGACCAGCTGGCACGATTTGCCATAGCATTGCACGACCAACGGTGGTGTCTACCATCTTGGTTTCTGTAGTGCTGTTGCCGTCTTCGTCTACAACGGTTTCTGTAATACGTACTTTAACGCGTGCGTGAAGCTCAGCTTGTTTAGTGCGGTATGCTTTCTCAGCCTCTTCTGGGCCAGAAAGGTACATGCCTTCACCTTTCACGTTGATCTTTTCACGAGTCATGTAGTACAGACCCAATACAACGTCCTGAGAAGGTACGATGATCGGATCACCTGACGCTGGCGACAGAATGTTGTTTGTCGACATCATCAGAGTACGAGCTTCAAGCTGCGCCTCTAGAGTTAGAGGTACGTGAACCGCCATCTGGTCACCATCGAAGTCCGCGTTGTACGCCGCACAAACAAGTGGGTGTAGCTGAATCGCTTTACCTTCGATCAGTACTGGTTCGAACGCCTGGATACCTAAACGGTGAAGTGTCGGTGCACGGTTCAATAGTACTGGGTGTTCACGGATTACTTCGTCTAGGATATCCCAAACGACCGCTTCTTCACGCTCTACCATTTTCTTAGCAGCTTTGATTGTAGTCGCAAGACCACGAGTCTCTAGCTTGCTGTAGATGAATGGTTTGAATAGCTCAAGTGCCATCTTCTTAGGAAGACCACACTGGTGTAGACGAAGGTATGGACCTACTGTGATTACAGAACGGCCAGAGTAGTCTACACGTTTACCTAGAAGGTTCTGACGGAAACGACCTTGTTTACCCTTGATCATATCAGCAAGAGATTTCAGAGGACGCTTGTTAGAACCTGTGATCGCACGACCACGACGACCGTTATCTAGTAGCGCATCAACAGACTCTTGCAGCATACGTTTTTCGTTACGTACGATGATGTCCGGAGCAGCTAGCTCTAGAAGACGCTTCAAACGGTTGTTACGGTTGATCACACGACGGTATAGATCGTTAAGATCAGAAGTCGCAAAGCGACCGCCATCTAGAGGTACTAGAGGACGTAGATCTGGCGGAAGTACTGGAAGTACAGTTAGGATCATCCACTCTGGGTTGTTACCCGATGCGATGAACGCTTCTACCAGCTTAAGACGCTTAGTTACTTTCTTACGCTTAGTTTCAGAGTTTGTTGTCTCTAACTCTTCACGCATTTGTTCTGCTTCAGCGTGCATATCCATAGAACCTAGTAGGTCCTTGATAGCTTCCGCACCCATCTTAGCAGTGAACTCGTCGCCCCACTCTTCTAGACGATCTAGATACTCTTCTTCAGTAAGCATCTGACCTTTTTCTAGATCAGTCATACCAGGCTCTGTTACTACGTACATTTCGAAGTACAGAACACGTTCGATATCACGTAGAGGGATATCCATTAGTAGACCGATACGAGACGGTAGCGATTTTAGGAACCAGATGTGAGCTACTGGTGAAGCCAGTTCAATGTGGCCCATACGGTCACGACGAACTTTAGTTTGTGTAACTTCTACACCACACTTCTCACAGATAACACCACGGTGCTTCAGGCGCTTGTACTTACCACAAAGACATTCGTAGTCTTTAACTGGACCAAAGATACGCGCACAGAACAGACCATCGCGTTCAGGTTTGAACGTACGATAGTTGATCGTTTCAGGTTTTTTAACTTCACCGAAAGACCATGAACGGATCATGTCTGGTGAAGATAGACCGATTTTGATTGCATCAAATTCTTCGGTCTTATGCTGTGCTTTTAGAAAGTTTAATAAGTCTTTCACAATCAGCTCCTGTAAGGAGTTAAAAGGAGCTCACTCGCTAAAGTGAGCACCTTCTTCCAAATAATCGCTTTGATTCTCTCGACTTTCATCAAGAGAGAAAGGATTACTCTTCGTCTTCTAGCTCGATGTTGATACCTAGCGAGCGGATCTCTTTCAACAGTACGTTGAACGATTCTGGCATGCCAGGTTCCATGCTGTGGTTACCGTCTACGATGTTTTTGTACATCTTAGTACGGCCGTTAACGTCATCCGACTTAACCGTTAGCATTTCTTGTAGCGTGTACGCAGCACCGTATGCTTCTAGTGCCCATACTTCCATCTCACCGAAACGCTGACCACCGAACTGAGCTTTACCACCTAGTGGCTGCTGAGTTACTAGGCTGTACGAACCAGTTGAACGAGCGTGCATCTTGTCATCAACAAGGTGGTTCAGTTTCAGCATGTACATGTAACCAACAGTTACAGGACGCTCAAACGCATCACCTGTGCGACCATCAAACAGTGTTAACTGACCTGATGTTGGTAGATCGGCTAGCTCAAGAAGTGCTTTGATTGACTCTTCTGGAGCGCCATCAAATACAGGAGTCGCGATTGGTAGACCGCCACGCAAGTTCTTGATCAGAGTACGTACTTCATCATCAGATAGAGAAGCAATATCTACTTTCTGGCGAGTGTCGCCTAGGTCGTAAACTTTTTGTAGGAACTCGCGGAATTTCGCTAGTTCTTGCTGCTCTTTAACCATCTGGTTGATCTTGTCACCGATACCTTTCGCTGCCAGACCTAAGTGTACTTCTAGGATCTGACCGATGTTCATACGCGAAGGTACACCCAGTGGGTTAAGTACGATGTCTACAGGCTGACCTTTTTCATCGTATGGCATGTCTTCAACAGGGTTGATCTTAGAGATTACACCCTTGTTACCGTGACGACCCGCCATCTTATCACCAGGCTGAATGCGACGTTTAACCGCTAGGTAAACCTTAACGATCTTGAGTACGCCAGGTGCTAAATCATCACCTTGAGTGATCTTACGACGCTTAGTTTCGAACTTCTTATCGAAGTCAGCTTTTAGCTCGTCCCACTGCTCAGCAAGTTGCTCAAGCTGAGTTTGTAGTGCGTCATCTTCTAGCGTTAGCTCTAGCCACTTCTTACGATCAGTCGTGTCTAGTTTCGCTTCAGAGTAACCGCCTTCAATCAATACAGCTTTAACACGGTTTAGAAGGCCGCCCTCAAGAATCTGGAATTCTTCAGTTAGGTCTTTCTTCGCTTCTTTAAGCTGCATCTGTTCGATTTCAAGCGCACGCTTGTCTTTCTCTACGCCATCGCGAGTGAAGACTTGAACGTCGATGATCGTACCTGATACAGAGTTAGGTACACGTAGTGAAGTATCTTTAACATCAGATGCTTTTTCACCGAAGATAGCACGTAGTAGCTTCTCTTCAGGCGTTAGCTGAGTTTCACCCTTAGGTGTTACTTTACCAACTAGGATGTCGCCACCCTTAACTTCAGCACCGATGTAAACGATACCTGACTCGTCTAGTTTAGACAGAGCAGATTCACCTACGTTTGGAATATCAGCTGTGATCTCTTCAGATCCCAGCTTAGTATCACGCGCCACACAAGTAAGTTCTTGAATGTGGATTGTCGTGAAGCGGTCTTCTTGAACTACGCGCTCAGATACTAAGATCGAGTCTTCGAAGTTGTAACCGTTCCAAGGCATGAACGCGATACGCATGTTTTGACCAAGCGCTAGTTCACCAAGGTCTGTTGAAGGACCATCAGCAAGAACGTCACCGCGTGATACAGGCTCACCTGGCATCACACATGGGCGCTGGTTAATACATGTGTTCTGGTTAGAGCGTGTGTATTTAGTTAGGTTGTAGATATCGATACCAGCTTCACCTGGTACTAGCTCTTCTTCGTTTACTTTAACAACGATACGAGAAGCATCTACTGACTGGATTACACCACCACGTTTCGCAACTGCAGTTACACCTGAGTCAACGGCTACGTTACGTTCAATACCAGTACCAACAAGCGGTTTGTCAGCTTTCAGTGTCGGAACTGCCTGACGTTGCATGTTCGCGCCCATCAATGCACGGTTCGCATCATCGTGTTCTAGGAACGGGATAAGCGATGCAGCGATAGATACAACCTGGTTTGTCGCAACGTCCATGTACTGAGCGTGCTCACGAGGGTGTAGACCAGATTCACCTTTCTGACGAGCTGTGATCAGCTCATCTGCAAAAGTACCATCTTCGTTTAGCTTAGCGTTCGCCTGAGCGATAACAAATTGGCCTTCTTCGATTGCAGACAGGTAATCTACTTCGTCTGTTACTACGCCATCTACAACGCGACGGTATGGTGTCTCTAGGAAACCGTACTCGTTACAACGCGCAAACGCAGATAGAGAGTTGATCAGACCGATGTTTGGACCTTCAGGCGTTTCGATAGGACATAGACGACCGTAGTGCGTTACGTGTACGTCACGAACTTCGAAGCCAGCACGTTCACGAGTTAGACCGCCAGGACCCAATGCAGAAATACGACGCTTGTGCGTTACTTCTGATAGCGGGTTGTTTTGGTCCATGAACTGTGAAAGCTGTGAAGAGCCAAAGAATTCTTTAACTGCCGCTGAAATTGGCTTCGCGTTGATCAAGTCTTGAGGCATGATTGCGTCAAGATCGCCTAGGCTTAGACGCTCTTTAACTGCACGCTCAACACGTACTAGACCTACACGGAACTGGTTCTCAGCCATTTCGCCTACAGAACGGATACGACGGTTGCCTAGGTGGTCGATATCGTCCACTTCGCCCTTACCGTTACGGATCGCGATCAGCTTCTTCATCACTTCGATGATATCAGTTTCATCGAGTGTGCCTTGCTCTTGAGCATCTTCACGGCCGATAGAGCTGTTGAACTTCATACGACCAACAGTCGATAGATCGTAACGCTCTTCAGAGAAGAATAGGCTTTCGAATAGAGCTTCTGCAGCTTCTTTTGTTGGCGGCTCACCAGGGCGCATCATGCGGTAGATTTCTACCAATGCAGAAATACGATCAACCGTGCTGTCGATACGTAGTGTTTCTGACATGAATGGACCGTGGTCTAGATCGTTCGTAAATAGAACTTCTAGCGCTTTGTGGCCAGCCTGAGATAGGTTCGCTAGTGCTTCCAGGCTGATTTCCTGGTTAGCGTTAACAATGATCTCGCCAGTTGCTTCATTAATGTAATCTTTTGATGCAACTTTACCTACGATGTACTCAACTGGTACTTCGATGTGATCAACACCATCTTTTTCTAGTTGGCGGATATGACGAGCTGTTACGCGACGACCTTGCTCAACGTAAACTTTACCATTCGCTTCGATGTCGAATGACGCAGTTTCACCACGTAGACGATCTGGAACCAACTCCATCAATAGGGTTTGGTCTTTCACTTCGAAGTTCACTTTCTCGAAGAAGAGATCTAGGATTTCTTCTGTCGACTTACCTAGTGCACGAAGAATGATCGATGCTGGTAGCTTACGACGGCGGTCGATACGAACGTACAAGTTATCCTTAGGATCAAACTCGAAATCAAGCCATGAACCACGGTAAGGAATAACACGTGCGTTGTATAAAACTTTACCTGAAGAGTGGGTCTTACCCTTATCGCTGTCGAAGAACACGCCTGGGCTTCGGTGCAGCTGGGATACGATAACCCTCTCGGTACCGTTAATTACGAAGGTACCATTGTCTGTCATGAGTGGAATTTCACCCATGTAGACTTCTTGTTCTTTAATGTCTTTTACAGTACCTGCTGGCGCGTCTTTATCAAAGATAACTAGGCGTAGTTTTACACGTAGTGGCTTTGAGTAAGTTACACCGCGGATTTGACATTCTTTAACGTCAAAAACTGGCTCACCAAGACGGTAGCTAACGTATTGCAGCTCAGAATTGCCGTTGTAGCTCTGAATCGGGAATACAGAACGGAAAGCGGCTTCAAGACCGTATTGACCTTCAGGATCCTGTTCGATGAATTTGTCGAACGAATCGAGCTGGATCGATAGCAGGTATGGAATGTCCAAAACTTGTGGACGAGTACCAAAGTCCTTACGGATGCGCTTTTTCTCGGTATAAGAGTAAACCATGGGGTTCCTCAGCTCGCTGATAAGTGACCCAAACTGTCCGCCCGCTCCTAGTTACTTAAGGGGGGTAAGGGACAGTGACTAATATAGCTGTTTACTGTAGTGACATTTCATTTCGTAAGAATGAAATGTTTTTTGCATGGATATCAGGCGCTTAAACAGCGGGAAAATTCGCCTATACCCTACAGCGCAAAAAGGCCGGTGGTTAAAAAACCACCAGCCAATTAGCCGTTAGGCTAAGAAACTATGCAATAATTACTTAACAGCAACAGTTGCACCAGCTTCTTCTAGCTGAGCTTTAAGAGCTTCAGCTTCTGCTTTCTCAACACCTTCTTTAAGAGGTGCTGGAGCGCCGTCTACAAGAGCTTTAGCTTCTTTAAGACCTAGGCCAGTTGCGCCACGTACTGCTTTGATTACAGCAACTTTGTTACCGCCAGCAGCTTCTAGGATTACGTCGAATTCAGTTTGCTCAGCAGCAGCTTCGCCACCAGCAGCGCCGCCAGCTACAACAGCAGCAGCAGCAGAAACACCGAATTTCTCTTCCATTGCTTCGATTAGTTCAACAACTTGCATTACAGACATTTCTGCAACTGCGTCTAGGATTTGCTCGTTAGTAATAGACATAACAATTCTCTTTTAAGTCAACAATAAGTTTATTAAGCAACCAGTAAAAAGCAAGGCTTATGCCGCTGCTTCTTGTTTTTGATCGCGGATAGCTGCGATAGTACGCGCCAGCTTGCCAGCCGAAGCTTCTTTCATGCACATCATTAGGCGTGCAATTGCTTCGTCGTAAGTTGGTAGTGTTGCTAGTACTTCAGCGTCAGTTAAAGCGCCTTCATAAGCAGCAGCTTTGATCTCGAAATCTTTGTTCTCTTTAGCGAAGTCTTTGAAAAGACGCGCTGCAGCACCTGGGTGCTCATTAGAGAATGCGATTAGTGTAGGACCAGTGAAAGTGTCAGTTAGACACTCGTACTCAGTACCTTCAACCGCACGACGAGCAAGAGTGTTACGAACAACTCTCATGTAAACGCCAGCTTCACGAGCTTGTTTACGTAGAGAAGTCATCGCGCCAACTTGAACGCCACGAGAATCAGCTACAACTGCAGAAAGTGCACCACTGGCAGCTTCGTTGACTTCAGCAACAATTGCTTTTTTGTCTTGAAGGTTTAAAGCCATCTTGGATTTACTCCTGGTTGTCGTTACACCACTCACTATCATCACGACAGTGAGAGCTATTGAGGTGCTTCCCCAGAAGAAAGTTAACTATATTACATAGAGCTTTCTGTCAGTTCGGGCACCATCTACGTAGGATAATTAAGTTTGTTTTTACACAAACACCTACGGTCTTGGACGGAGACTGGGTCTTAATTCATTTCGAACTAGGAGACAGTTCAAAGAACCAAAGTTCAGCCCCAACCACAAATATTAGGCGCAAAATTATACACTAATTTTGCGCCTAAGCAAATAAATTATGCTTGAGTGTTCAGGCTAGCCTGATCAACAGCAACACCAGCACCCATAGTAGTAGAGATGCTTACTTTCTTCAGGAAAGTACCTTTCGCTGAAGATGGCTTAGCTTTCTTCAGAGCAACTAGAAGTGCTTCTAGGTTCTCTTTGATCTGCTCAGCAGAGAAGTTTGCTTTACCGATAGTAGTGTGGATGATGCCGTTTTTGTCGTTACGGTAACGAACCTGACCAGCTTTAGCGTTTTTAACCGCTTCAGCAACGTTAGGAGTTACAGTACCAACTTTAGGGTTTGGCATAAGACCGCGAGGACCTAGGATAGTACCTAGTTGACCTACAACGCGCATTGCATCTGGAGAAGCAACAACTACGTCAAAGTTCATTTCGCCTTTCTTAACTTGCTCAGCAAGATCTTCCATACCTACGATGTCTGCGCCAGCTTCTTTAGCTGCTTCAGCGTTAGCACCTTGAGTGAACACTGCAACGCGGATTTCGCGGCCAGTACCGTGAGGTAGTACAGTTGCACCACGTACGTTCTGGTCAGATTTACGAGCATCAATGCCTAGGTTAACAGCAACGTCTACAGACTCAACGAATTTCGCAGTCGCTAGTTCTTGAAGAAGAGCAACAGCTTCGTTGATTTCGTATTCTTTAGTTACGTCAACTTTTTCGCGGATTACGCGCATGCGCTTAGTTAGTTTTGCCATCTTATTAACCCTCTACCACTAGGCCCATTGAACGAGCAGTACCAGCGATAGAACGCTTCATCGCTTCGATGTCAGCACCAGTCATATCAGCAGCTTTAGTTTCTGCGATTTCTTGGATTTGAGCGTCAGTTACAGTACCAACTTTTTCAGTGTTTGGACGACCTGAACCAGACTTAACGCCAGCAGCTTTCTTAAGAAGAACAGCAGCAGGTGGAGTCTTAGTTACGAACGTGAAAGAACGGTCGCTGTATACTGTGATAACTACTGGAGTTGGTAGACCTTTCTCAATAGATTCTGTTTTTGCGTTGAACGCTTTACAGAATTCCATGATGTTCACACCGTGTTGACCTAGTGCAGGACCTACTGGTGGACTAGGGTTAGCCATACCAGCAGCAACTTGTAGCTTGATGTAAGCTTCAACTTTCTTAGCCATGATAATTCCTAAGTTTGGGTACAAACGCTAATCGCGGATCAGCTCCCCGTTTGTGTAAGAAACTTTTTACTTCACTTGAAGTAAAAAGGCGCGAAATTATAGTCATAATCCGCGCCTTATACAACCCTAAAAAGGTGATTTTTTATACTCTTTAACGAAGAGTCTTAGTCCAGCTTTTCAACCTGACCAAATTCAAGCTCAACTGGTGTCGCACGACCAAAGATCGAGACAGACACTTTCAGGCGGCTCTTCTCGTAATCCACTTCTTCAACAGTACCGTTGAAGTCAGCAAATGGACCTTCGTTAACACGTACCACTTCACCCGCTTCGTACATTGTACGTGGACGAGGCGCTTCACTCGCTTTCTCAAGACGATTAAGAATCGCGTCAGCCTCTTTATCCGTGATAGGTGCCGGACGGTCTGAGGTACCACCAATGAAGCCCATGACACGCGGCACACTGCGTACTAGGTGCCATGATTCATCGTTCATAATCATCTGAACAAGGACGTAACCTGGGAAGAACTTACGCTCAGATTTGCGACGCTGACCCGCGCGCATTTCCACTACTTCTTCAGTAGGAACCAGTACTTCACCGAATAGCTCTTCCATGCCGTGCATTTTGATATGCTCGCGCAGAGATTGAGCTACACGACCTTCAAATCCAGAGAAGGCTTGAACCACATACCAGCGTTTTTTTGGAGCTTCACTCATGAATAAAAACCCTCTATACCCCAGTTGCTAGAGCTACTAGACGAACCATAATTCCGTCAATACCCCATAGCACTAGAGCCATTACAATACTTACAGCTAAAACGATCAGTGTTGTTTGCATGGTTTCTTGGCGAGTAGGCCAAACAACTTTACGTACTTCCATACGCGATTCTTTTGCAAAACTGATCGCTGCTTTACCTTTAGTCGTTGTTGCTGCAACGCCTAAGGCAGCTGCAATAAGAACAACAACGCCTGCAGCACGAACCACTACAGACATTTCACCATACAGGTAATTACCCACAACAGCGGCAGCTGCCAATACGAAAGCGGCTAACCACTTAAACGTATCTGCTGCGTTTGAGCTATCAGGAGTTTCAGCATTATTTGCTTTCATAAAACCAACCTGTTACAAGTCTTAATATAGACGACAACAACCCCGCTGTTGCAGGGCAAACTCCATATCGCTGAAAAAATCAGCGTACTCTTCTTAAGATTAAGCATCTTTGCTTAATCTTGCTCTGCGCCCAACCCACTTCTGAACAAGAAAACAGCAAAAATAATGTTGAGTGCAGAAAAAGGGCATCAAATGATGCCCTTTTTGCTACTGGTTCGTCAAATCTAATTCAAGATTTTCCGAAAGCATCGCTAATTCGC
>NZ_SHOE01000035.1:0-36374 GCF_012275705.1 Vibrio chemaguriensis | reverse complement strand
TATCGACAACCTCGCCCATGCGAGGTTTTGTCAAATCTAGAATATAAGAATTCTACAGGGGTGTAGCTCCAATTGGCAGAGCAGCGGATTCCAAATCCGCGTGTTGGGAGTTCGAATCTCTCCACCCCTGCCATATATCAAGGCTCTGACTTAGGTCAGAGCCTTTTTTGTATCTGCTTGCCACTATGCATTTGTCCTCTCATCCCACCTATATGCCTTTCTGCTGCCTGCTGCTCTTTGTAAGTATTTATTACTCACCAACCTATTAGACTAGTCGTTATAACCAAGTGCTCCGAAGTGTTAGCAATAAATGAGAATCATTATTTATATTTAGTTACACTCAACCGATCTGGATTAATGGGTAACTATGTATGGATATATCTCGTCGACGCTTCCTTCAATCATCCTTAGCGATCTCCGCGCTTACTGTTCTACCTGCATGTTCTCTATCTAGGAGTACTAATAAGCAGGGGCAGTATATATACGATATCACTGCAGAGCCTTCTACGGCTGAACTAGTGCCCGGTTTCAATACTGAGGTATTGGCTTTTAATGGGCGTATACCTGCACCTATAATTCGTTGCCGACAAGGGGAAAAGGTAACAATCAACTTCATCAATAAGCTATCAGAGCCGACGACGATTCATTGGCATGGCTTGAGGATTCCTATTGAAATGGATGGAGTTCCGTTTTTAAGCCAGGCTCCTATCATGCCCGGAGAGACTTTTACGTATGAGTTTATTCCGCCAGATGCAGGTACGTTTTGGTATCACCCACACATGAACAGCGTTAAGCAGCTTGGTATGGGGTTGGTTGGGCTAATAATTGTTGAAGAGGCTGAGCCTGTTCAGTTTGATGAAGAGCATGAAGTCGTCCTCAAGCATTGGCATTTAGACAAGCAAGGACAGTGGAAGAATCTAATGGTGCCGCGCTTGAGTGCACGTATGGGAACGCCAGGAGAGTGGAGTAGCGTCAATGGTATTCATGAGCCTGTTTATACGCTGAAGCAGAACGCGACTACGCGATTAAGAATTGCTAATGTCGATAACACCATTACCTATCCGATCGCGATTGAAGGCACAGAGGCTTGGGTTATTGCTATCGATGGCAATCCAGTTAAAACGCCTTATAGGCTCACTCAACACAAAATTGGTCCGGGAATGAGATTGGATATCGGATTGATTGCTCCGAAGGCTGGAGAGCGTGTTTATGTGCGTCAAATGAAAGGGCGCTTCCCATTCTCTTTGTGTGAGTTTGAAGTTGTTGAGTCTGACCTGCCAAGCAACAAGAAACTGCCTTTATTGCCTCTCAACCCTGTGCCTGATCTTGATTTGGAAAATGCGGAGCAAATCGATTATGTGTTTGAATGGGAGGGGGCGATCACTCCTGCCGATAAATCGGGCAAAGCGATACCTAAATTCTGGCTGATGAACAAACGGGCTTGGGAGGGAATGAGTAAAGATAATATCCCAGCACCACTTTCAAAATTGGAACTTGGAAAAACCTATATCTTCAATTTGAAGAACGTTACTCAATATCATCATCCTATTCATCTTCATGGGCATACATTTACTGTTCTTGAGTTAGATGGCAAGAAACTTGACGAACCGTTCCATACCGATACGGTTTTACTTGGAAAAAATGGCAGTGCCAAAGCTGCCTTTGTTGCTAACAACCCTGGACGTTGGATGTATCACTGCCATGTTATTGAGCATATGAAAACCGGTTTGATGGGGTATATTGAAGTAAAGTGACTCCTGTAACTTTTTTAATCTCAGCGTGTTTTAAATGCAATACGTTGTCGAATTCTAAAATTTCACCATCAATATCGCTTTAGTTTTGGTTACAATATCGTCATCAATAGTGTTGGGGGGAATTATGGGGCAGTTTTCCATTCTTGGTTTTATTGCGCTAGGTGGTGCTTTTGGTGCGTGTTCTCGTTACTTGATATCTGAACTGTGTGTCATTTTATTGGGGCGTGGTTTTCCATACGGTACGTTAACCGTTAATGTGGTTGGTTCATTTATAATGGGCTTGTTGATTGCTGCGTTCGACAATGAACTGTTGGCAACAGAACCTTGGCGACAAGTGATTGGTTTGGGATTTTTAGGGGCACTGACGACGTTTTCCACCTTTTCTATGGATAATGTTTTACTTATGCAGCAAGGTGCATTTTTTAAGATGGGGTTAAATATTTTATTAAATGTGGTGCTGAGCATCTCTGCTGCGTGGATCGGTTTCCAATTATTGATGCGCAGCTAGCAAAGTAGTTAAAAATTAAACAGGTCGGCTTGGTTTAACCAGGCCGTTTTTATATACTGATATCACTTGTCGGAGTGCCATAAGGCTGAGACCGTTAATTCGGGATCCGTTGAACCTGATCAGATTAGAATCTGCGAAGGGAACAAGAGAAGATATTTATACCGGAGTTCTTTCTGGTTGACCTATCAAATAGTCGAATGTTGTTATAGGCAAATTACTTAAGCTTTATTTAGCCTTAATTTGACTCCTCTTGTCGCATCTATCCGCCAAGCATTTTTATCCAATTACTTTTTATCTAGTATAACAAAGCAAGGAAAAATGCTATGTCGAGTCGCAAACAAGCGAGACTGGAAGCAAAACAGTTTATTGAAACACTCTCGGTACAGCCGTACCCAAATTCCACAAAAGTATATGTAGAAGGTTCACGTCCAGATGTTCGTGTACCTATGCGTGAAATAGCGCTAGCAGATAGTCTGATTGGTGGCACAAAAGAGGCGCCTATTTTCGAGCCGAATGAAGCCGTCCGAGTCTACGATACGTCAGGTGTTTATACTGATCCGAACTACGATATTGACCTTTATAGCGGCTTACCAAAGCTAAGAGAAAGCTGGATTGAAGAGCGTGGTGACACAGAGTTACTTGATGAAGTAAGCTCGGTGTACACCAAAGAACGCTTAGAAGACGAAACACTAGACGATCTTCGTTACGGTAATCTACCACGTATTCGACGTGCCAAAGATGGGCAATGCGTCACTCAACTGCACTATGCTCGCAAAGGTATTATCACCCCAGAAATGGAATTCATCGCGCTGCGTGAAAACATGGGTCGTGCCAAGTACCGTGATGATGTGCTGAATCAACAGCATCCTGGTCAAAGCTTTGGAGCTAATCTTCCAAAAGACATTACCGCCGAGTTTGTTCGCAAAGAAGTTGCCGAAGGTCGCGCGATTATCCCTTCTAATATCAACCACCCAGAATCCGAACCAATGATCATTGGCCGTAACTTTTTGGTCAAAGTGAACGCCAATATCGGTAACTCATCGGTGACGTCTTCGATTGAGGAAGAAGTTGAGAAGCTCGTTTGGGCGACACGCTGGGGTGGGGATACCGTTATGGATCTCTCTACTGGACGTAACATCCACGAAACTCGCGAGTGGATTCTGCGTAACAGCCCGGTTCCGATCGGTACCGTACCTATGTATCAAGCGCTGGAAAAAGTGAATGGAGTTGCCGAAAACCTTAACTGGGAAGTGATGCGCGATACTCTGATTGAGCAAGCAGAGCAGGGCGTTGATTACTTCACTATCCATGCCGGTTTACTACTTCGCTATGTGCCAATGACTGCAAAGCGTGTTACTGGCATCGTCTCTCGTGGTGGTTCTATCATCGCGAAATGGTGTTTAGCGCATCACCAAGAAAGCTTCTTATACACCCACTTCCGAGAGATCTGTGAAATCTGTGCCAAGTATGATGTGGCACTTTCTCTCGGTGATGGTCTGCGCCCTGGTTCGGTTGCCGATGCTAATGACGAAGCGCAATTTGCGGAGCTTCGTACTCTTGGTGAGTTGACTAAGGTTGCGTGGGAATACGACGTACAGGTGATTATCGAAGGTCCTGGCCATGTTCCAATGCACATGATCAAAGAGAACATGGAAGAGCAGCTAGAGCACTGCCATGAAGCTCCGTTCTACACCCTTGGTCCACTGACGACAGACGTCGCTCCTGGTTACGACCATATTACGTCAGGAATTGGCGCTGCCATGATTGGCTGGTATGGCTGTGCGATGCTTTGTTACGTAACACCTAAAGAGCATCTTGGCTTACCAAACAAAGAAGACGTGAAGGTAGGCATGATCACTTACAAGCTTGCTGCGCACGCCGCTGATTTAGCGAAAGGGCACCCTGGTGCACAAGTTCGTGATAACGCGCTTTCTAAAGCTCGCTTCGAGTTCCGTTGGGAAGACCAATTTAACTTGTCGCTTGACCCAGATACCGCACGCGCTTTCCATGATGAAACCTTGCCTCAAGAGTCTGGAAAAGTTGCTCACTTCTGCTCGATGTGCGGACCAAAGTTCTGCTCGATGAAGATCTCGCAAGAGGTACGAGAGTATGCGAAAGACACTGAGCAAGTTGCTGCGGACCAAGCTATCTCAATCAAAATGCTGGATGACCCTCTTGAGGGGATGCGTCAGAAATCGCAAGAATTTAGAGAGTCAGGTTCTGAGCTATACCATCCAGCAGCACATGCCGAGGTAAGTGACTAATGAGCAAAATCCTTATTCCGTCATCATTGATTGAACTGACTGGTTTAGTTCAACAATGTTTGTTGTTGGCGAAAGAACAGGGTTTTAGCATTGAAGACATTGAGTTGGGTGTGAGCCCAACTCAATCTATTCAGCTTGTTCGCGACCAACAGACCACACGTATAACGACAGATCTTATTGATGGTTATGACTCTGAGCATGAGAGTTCATTTGTGCTTTATTACCGTTCTTCTTTATCGGTAGAAGCGTGCGCAAAGCAACCGTCGAAAGCGATTTACATTGGTATTGCTGATACTCAAGTTTCCGATCAAAAGGAGAAAGTGCTTCAGCTTGATATCTGGCGTCACCCAATTAACAACGAAGTGAGAGCGCTTTCCGTTAAGTCCAAATTCAACGCAATGTTCGATCCCGAACATCACCTTGCTTGGATAGTAACGCTGACAGTATTCGATTTTCCTATCGAAGATGCGTTAACACTTGCTCGAGGAATGCTAACTCAACAAGCGAATGTTTCACGTGAAACACTGTTGAATGACAACCTTGACGAGGGAAGATCTACTCAGTGGGCTGACCAATTTGATGATTTCCCCACACCTGTACTAGAGGATAACCGGCTAGGTATTCAAGTTGGTTGGTCTGCACAAGGTGAGAGCGTTAGCTTTCCAACTCTAACTAAGCAAAGTCTAGGGCTCTATCCAGTCGTTGATGATGTTGCTTGGATTGAGCGTCTACTGCCACTAGGCATCAACACTATTCAACTGCGAATCAAGAACCCACAACAAGCCGATTTAGAACAACAGATCATTCGAGCGATTGAGCTAGGTCGTAAGTATCAAGCACAAGTGTTCATCAATGACTATTGGCAGTTGGCAATCAAGCATGGCGCTTATGGCGTTCACCTGGGACAAGAAGACATAGAAGAATCGAATTTGGCTCAGATAACTAAAGCCGGTATTCGTCTTGGTCTTTCTACGCATGGTTATTACGAACTACTGCGCATCGTACAAATTCATCCTAGCTACATCGCACTAGGGCATATTTTCCCAACCACCACAAAACAGATGCCATCGAAACCACAAGGTTTAGTGCGCTTGGCACTGTATCAAAAGCTGATTGATAGCATTCCTTACAGAAATACAGAGTCGGCTTTCCGTCCTGAAAAAGACAAAGCCGTTAGTGGCGACGTGCTTGGTTTTCCGACGATCGCGATCGGTGGCATCGACCAATCTAATGCTGACCAAGTTTGGCTAACAGGTGTTTCTAGTTTGGCAGTTGTGCGAGCTATTACGTTGGCAGAATCACCTCAGTCCGTCATCGAGTTCTTTGCACAACTGATGAAAGAAAGACAGCTAACGTTTACTGATCAGAATAGTGAATTAGCGCATACCAAGAGAGGCGAGCATGCTCACGGATAAGCAGTTCCTTCGCTATCAACGCCAAGTAGCTCTGCCTGAAATTGCTGAAAGTGGGCAAGAGCGTTTGAGCAAATCGCATGTGCTGATCATCGGTTGTGGTGGGTTAGGGAGCGCAGCGAGTTTGTACTTGGCATCAGCGGGTGTTGGTAAATTGGTTGTGGTCGATGACGATGAAGTTGATAGCAGTAACCTACAACGTCAGATCATTTATCGTGAGCAAGACCTACAAGTTGCGAAAACAGAAGCAACTGTAAAACAGCTCACTGACCTCAATTCTATGGTTCAAATTCGTGCCCTCAATAAGCGACTAGACAAAGCACAGCTGCAGCTTGAGGTGATGCTAGCGGATGTGGTGCTCGACTGCACCGATAACATGCCAACGCGCCAGCTAATTAACCAAGTTTGTTTCGAGCAAAATACGCCGCTCATTTCGGCGGCGGCAATTGGTTGGCAAGGGCAATTTGCTGTTTTTGATTACCAAAAACCGAGTGGACAACTAGCAGAAAGCAAAGCCTGTTACCGCTGTTTGTATCCGTTCGACGAATTACCACAAACTCAAAAGTGCAGTGACAGCGGTGTCGTCGGTCCGGTGGTGGGTACACTTGGTAACTACCAAGCGATAGCGGCAATTCAAAAACTGGCGACGGGAAAGTTTCATTTCGAGACTGCCAAGTTGCATCTGTTTGATGGGTTGAAACTGCAATGGCAAACCATGGCGATAAGTAAAGACAAACAGTGCCAAGTGTGTGCTCAGATTTAGCTTACGAATAATCGGCAAAATTAAGAGAGTTGGAAGCAATGACGTTATCAGAACAACAAACAACACAAATGACCGCTGCTGACTTAGATGTGATCACTATTGTCATCAATGACCAGTCACATCAAGTTGCCAGTGAGTCGAATCTACAGCAAATCATTAGTCAATTTGCGCTGCCTGAAATGGGCTGTGTTTTTGCAATTAATAACAATGTTGTGCCGCGCAGTGAGTGGGCTAGCACAGTTCTTTCACAAGGAGATAGCATCTCTTTGTTTCAAGCGATCGCAGGGGGTTAAAGTCGATGCTTAAAATTGGTGATAAACAATTCGAATCAAGACTGTTCACGGGAACAGGGAAGTTTGCCAACAGCCGATTAATGGCAGAAGCGATTCAAGTATCGGGTTCTCAACTTGCGACCATGGCGTTGAAGCGTGTGGATGTGAACGACCAACAAGACGATATTTTGCTGCCGCTAGTACAAGCGGGCGTGAACTTATTGCCGAACACCTCAGGTGCAAAGAATGCTAAAGATGCTGTGTTTGCAGCACAATTGGCGAGAGAAGCGTTAGGTACAAACTGGCTAAAACTTGAAATTCACCCAGACCCGAAGTACTTGATGCCCGATCCAATTGAGACACTTGCGGCCGCTGAACAACTGGTTCGTGAAGGCTTTATTGTCCTTCCTTACTGTCATGCTGACCCGGTTCTGTGTAAACGATTGGAAGAAGTAGGTTGTTCTGCGGTCATGCCATTAGGTGCGCCGATCGGTTCTAACAAAGGGATAGTTTCTCACGACTTCCTAGAGATCATTATCGACCAAGCTAATGTTCCTGTCGTTGTTGATGCGGGTATTGGTGCTCCTTCACATGCGGCGCGTGCGATGGAAATGGGCGCGGATGCCGTGCTCGTCAATACTGCGATTGCAGCTTCGAGCGATCCCGTTGCGATGGCGAAAGCATTTAAGTTGGCGGTAGAGTCGGGGCGTATGGCTTATGAAGCCGGACTTGCGGGTAAGGTTTCTCATGCGGTTGCGTCGAGTCCACTGACGTCATTCCTAGATGAGCTTTAGTCCTAGATTGATTTAGCTATTAAGCGAGGAAAACATGAGCTTCGTTGAGCAATTTAAGCAGCTTAATTGGGATGACATCTCGATGTCGATCTACGCGAAAACGGCACAAGATGTCGAGCGAGCATTGAATAAACCCAAGCGTGATTTGGAAGACTTTAAAGCGCTAATTTCACCAGCGGCTGAAGCGTACTTAGAGCAAATGGCGCAGTTGTCATACTCGGCAACTCGCAAGCGGTTTGGCAACACCATGTCGCTTTACATTCCATTGTATCTTTCCAACTTGTGTGCCAATGCTTGTACTTATTGTGGCTTCTCAATGGAGAACAAGATCAAGCGTCGTACCTTGAATAGGGACGAAGTGGCAGCAGAAGTTGAAGCCATTAAACGCATGAAGTTTGATAGCGTATTGCTGGTGACTGGCGAACACGAAACCAAAGTGGGCATGAAATACTTCCGCGAAATGGTTCCGATGATTAAGCAACGCTTTAATTATTTGGCGATGGAAGTGCAGCCGCTAGATCAAGACGAATACGCAGAGCTCAAGACATTGGGTTTGGATGCGGTGATGGTTTATCAAGAAACGTATCATCCTTCGACTTATGCTGAGCACCATTTACGTGGCAATAAGATGGATTTCGAATACCGATTGGATACACCCGATCGTCTTGCAAAAGCGGGCATCGATAAGATCGGTATTGGCGCTTTGATAGGATTGGAAGAGTGGCGTACAGATTGTTTTTATGTGGCAGCGCACCTGGACTATCTTGAGCGCACGTATTGGCAGACTCGTTACTCAATTTCTTTCCCACGTTTGCGTCCTTGTGAGGGCGCGCTCCAACCCAAATCAGTAATGACGGATAAGCAGCTTGTTCAGTTGATTTGCGCTTATCGTTTGTTGAATCCAGAAGTGGAGTTGTCATTATCGACTCGTGAGTCACCGAAGTTTAGAGACAACGCATTGGCTTTAGGCATTACCAGTATATCTGCAGCATCGAAAACTCAGCCGGGTGGTTATGCGATGGATGATGTTGAGCTCGAGCAGTTTGAGATCAGTGATGAGCGAAGTGCTAGTTCTGTGGAAGATATGATTAGAGCCAAAGGCTTTGACCCTGTATGGCGAGATTGGCACTCGGCGTATTCTGGATAAGCAACAAATAAAGCCACTGATCATCGCTATGTTTCACGTGAAACATAGGAAAAAATAGAGGGTTGATGCAAAACATCAACCCTCTATTTTTTCTAGCTTCTAGCTGTGTGCTACAGGTAGCGTTGCCTGACGAAGCCACTCTTTCACATCACCTTCAACCAGCGGGCTGATCTCATCCCATACTTTCTGGTGGTAATCATTCAGCCAAGCAAGTTCTGGACGAGTTAACATATCAACATTGATGTTGCGTTTGTCGATTGGGCAGCGTGTTAGTGACTCAAATGACAGAACAGGGAAGTCACCGTTAGTTGGGGTTTCAACAACAAGCTCTAGGTTTTCAATACGGATACCAAACGCATCTGCACGGTAGTAACCTGGCTCGTTGGATAGCACCATACCTTCTGTTAGAGGCACGTCGATTTGCTTTTTCGAAATGCTCGCTGGACCTTCATGAACACTTAGGAAGTGACCAACACCGTGACCAGTACCGTGATCGTAATCGTAACCTTCCGCCCATAGGTGCTGACGAGCTAGAGTATCGATTTGGTAACCACGTGTGCCTTTAGGGAAACGAGCTCGAGCAACGCCAATATGACCTTTCAGCGCCAACGTAAATTGCTTCTTCATTTCTGAAGAAGGTTGACCAATCGCGATAGTACGCGTGATGTCGGTAGTGCCATCGAGGTACTGACCGCCTGAGTCCACAAGGTAAAGCGTGTTCAGTTCTAACTTACCAGGTTCAGGTTGGTTCTCGTGATTGTAGTGACACATGGCCGCGTTGCCGCCTGCCGCTGAAATGGTATCGAAGCTGAGATCGATTAGCGTAGGGTCTTCGCTACGAAATGCTTCCAGTTTGTCTGCTAATGTCGCTTCGTCATGCAGGTTACCAGCAGCAACTTCCGCATCTAACCAACATAGGAACTTGCTCATTGCCACGCCATCGCGGATATGACACGCCTTCATACCGGCAATTTCAACCGAGTTCTTCGCCGCTTTTGGCATCAGACATGGGTCTGCTGCTGCAATCACGGACGCACCAGAGTTTTGTAGTACTAGCTTAAACCAAGCGTTACTGATTGCAGGGTCAACTAATACCTTTTTACCTGTCATGGCTTCAAGGCGAGATTGAAGTGCTTCTGGGTGGTGAACCGTCACACCGGTGCCTACGTGAGTGTCAAAATCAGCAGGTAGACGAGCAGGATCGAGGAAGTATTCAACGGTTGAGTCGGCATGCAGAATCGCGTGAGAAAGCAGAACTGGTAGGCGTGATACATCCAAACCACGTACATTCAGCAGCCAACAAATAGAATCTAATGCTGTGATCACAGCGCTATCTGCACCCGCTTTTTTTACCAGTTGGGCGATCTCTTGACGCTTACTCTCACTTGATTGACCGACGGCTTCTGTTGGCATCAGGCGAACATCAGAGACAACAGGCGCTGGGCGGTCATGCCACAACTCATCAATTGGGTTGTTGGTCAGAATATTTAGCTCAAGCTTTCCAGCCAGTTTAGCTTGTGCCATGTCTAGCCAAGCTGAGCTGTGCATACGAGGATCAATTGCGACAGATGCGTTTGTTGGCAGGTTGTCTAGAACCCAATCTAAAGCTGGTTCTTCAATAAGGTGACGATATTCAAATAGGTCACCAGGGACTTGTTTGGTGACTTGAACGGTATAGCGGCCATCAACAAAGATAGCGGCTTTGTCTTTGGTGATGACGGCGGCACCAGCAGAGCCTGTAAAGCCTGTTAACCAATGTAAGCGCTCGTTGTGCGCTGGGACGTATTCACCCAAATACTCGTCCTCGTGCGGAACCAGTAGGGCATCAATATTATGTTGTACAAGCCATTCGCGAATCGCATTCACGCGGCTGAGAGTTTCGTTGTGCATCTGTTTTATTCCTTCAAATTACCGCTCCTTCATGCTCAGGTGTGGGAGCTGTTTCCTTCTGCTTCATGCAGTTTATGATCAACGCAAGTTTGCAATGACTTAGGTTGAGTCGGAGTACAACTAGGCCATAGATGAGCCAAAAAGGACTACGACAGTTAAGCTACTCATTTTACCCGCTAAGCGCAAATTGAGAGCGGTATTTTTATCTAAGGTGATCGGTTTTTTGTGTGATCATCGTACGTAGCCAACCCAATGCAGGGTCGTTTTCTCTGTCTCGGTGCCAGAATAAAGTGTAAGCCATAGGTGGAAATTCTAGTGGGAGTGGTAGTACGACCAAATCAAGCTGTTTAGCAGCGAGCTGCACAAAATGGCTTGGGGCGGTAAAAATAAAGTCAGTGTAGGAACATAAACTTGCGGCACTATTAAAGTCCGGAACGGTGACGGCAATATCGCGGTCGGCTCCAATATCGGCAAGGCGATAATCTAACAGCCAACGGTCGTTGCCGTCACAACGCACTTGTACGTGACGCAGGGCGAGATACGCTTCGAGGTTCCAAGGCTGTTTTAATGCTGGGTGATTTTTGCGAATAATACACATCTGGTGATCTCGATAAATTTCCAGTTCGCATATGTCATCGGGTGGCAGCAGAGTCAGCTTGGCATCATTAATATCGATATCTTTTCCAGTTAAGCCTAAGTCTAGCTCGCCACGTTGCAGCATTTTAAAAGTATTATCGGACCAAGGGTGAGTGCTGATCGTCACCCCAGGGGCTTGCTGAAAAATCGCCGGTAAGAAATGGGGTAGAATCAGAGGGTAAACACTTTCAACCGCTGCTATTTGAAAACGGTATTCGCTACTTTGTGGAGAGAACTCTTCTGGTTGAGTCAGTACTTCTAACTGGTTTATCAACAGATCCAGTTTAGGTTTAAGAAACAAAGCGCGCGGTGTTGGTGTTAATCCATGCGAGTTTCGGGTGAAAAGTGGGTCATCAAATTGGATGCGCAGTTTAGCCAGTGATTTGCTCACGGCAGACTGACTCAAGCACAGTCGGTGGGCGGCTCGGGTGACATTTAACTCTTCTATCAAAACTTTAAAACAGACCAATAGATTTAAATCGATACGAGCCAGTTTTTCGACGTTCACGGTGAATTTCCTCTAAGGAATAATGCTCATGATTATACATCATTTCCATTCATATCATCAGATGATTAAGCTCTATCCAAAGTTCTTTATCCAATTCGGAGTGTTGTGTGCCTAGCCAGTTTTCTAATAGTAAAAAACAGATGGCGTTATTGACCCTTTTGGTTCTTTTCAGTCCTCTTGCGATTGATATTTATCTACCTGCTTTACCTCTTATTGCTTCCACTTTTCAGGTCGATAATGCGCTAGCACAAGACACGATCACTTGGTTCTTATTTGCGATGGGTGTCGGGCAACTGTTTGCTGGCCCTTTGGCAGATAAACTCGGACGTCGAACTGTTGCATTGGGCGGTATCACTATCTATGCGATGAGCGCTTTATTGGCGTGGAGTGCTCAAAATATTGAATGGATGTTGGTTTCCCGACTGCTACAAGGCTTAGGTGCGTGTGCGACATCGGTAGCAGCCTTTGCAACAGTTCGCGATATCTTTGGCCCGGAAAAAAGCGGCAAAATGATCAGCTATCTTAACGGCGCGATTTGTTTTATTCCGGCATTAGCTCCAATTCTAGGTAGTTGGTTAACTCAGCAATTTGATTGGCGAGCTAACTTCAGCTTTATGGCTGGCTTTGCCGTTGTGTCCGGTTCATTGATGTTTTTCATGATGAAAGAGACCAACCCATCAACGGAAAAGCAAGCCGTGTTTAAGCTCAGCCGTTATTGGGCAGTGCTTAGTACGCCATCTTTTGTCTTCCATGCTTCACTGTGTTTAATGGCAATGGCGGTTATTCTCGCGTATGTCACCTCGGCGCCATCGGTATTGATGACGGGGATGGGGTTGTCGATGAATGAGTTCACCTTCTGGTTTGGTGTGAATGCGGTGATAAACATTGCGGCATGTATGTTGGCGCCTAAGTTTATGGAGCGCGTTGGCACGCACAACACCTTGGTTACGGGGATCTCGACTCTGGGCCTCGCAGGTGTGATCATGCTAGTGATGAATGGTCAGAATACCGCGCTTTCTTTTATGCTACCTATTTTCATGTCGTCAGTGGGTTTTGCATTCATTCTGGGTGCAGCGGCAGGGAAAGCATTGGAACCGTTTGGTGACAAAGCGGGTACGGCTGCGGCACTGCTTGGATTGTTCCAAATGAGTGGCTCTGGTTTGTTGGTTGGTACGTTGCAGCGTTTATCTTTGGAACCTCAGACACTGATCGCAATTCATATGTGGGTTCTATTGCCTGCGTTAGTGGTTCTGTTTACAAAAGCAGGTAAGAACTGGCATTCAAGCTTTGCGAAAGCGTAAATCAGTGTAATTTAGTATTTTCCAATGTAAGTAAGGCGTGTATATTTGTCGTTCAGACTTTTCCTGACACCATAACGGAACTCAAAAAGTAATGTCGTTAACCACGTATGAAATGGCTCGTATTCTAGAGCAAATGGAAGATTCACCAGAAAAGGTGATGTTTGGCAAGTTGCTTAATGAGCTGGGTAATCAAAGCTCCGAGCGTATTCGTAGTGCGGCTAAACAAGTACCTCTGCCAATTTTGCGTGATATCGTGTACCAATTCCAGCAAGTGATTGAGTCGCGCAAAGGTGAACAAGTTGAGCTGTTGGCAAAAGATCTTGCTCAACAGGGCATCTCAGCTGATGAGCTTCTTGCTTACTTAAATAAACAATAAAAAGTCCCCGCCACTGCGGGGATTTTTTTATCGCGTCAACTTGTTCTTTATAACATGGTCAATAGAGATAACTCCCGGTCCCCATACGATGACCACTAAAATCATGAATCCCCACAATTGATGGTCATAGAACCCTTTTTCCCACAATACCGGGTAAGAGATGACCGCGATGATATTGAACACAAACAGAATCGCAGCTATCGGGCGGGTAATTAATCCCAACGCTAAAAATACTGGCAGAATTAACTCGGCAGCCGTTCCCATGTAGGCCGCTAACTCCCAAGGCAAAAGTGGCACTTGGTATTCCAATTCGAATAGATACAGCGTGCTATCCCAAGAAGAAACTTTGATTAACCCTGAATTGAAGAACACCCATGCAACCCACAAGCGACAAAAGAGAAGTAGTAAAGGGACAAAGCCAGCTTGTAAGGTATTGATCAAGTCGTCGTACCGATTGACTAAGTTTTTAACCGTATTCGTCATAGAGTGCTCCTTAGATTGATTTCAATGTAAAGCCGTCAACGAGATCGAGTGCCATGATGCTATTAAGGTGAACGAGCAAAGCTTCGGGTATTTCGCTCAAACTCTGCTTCCGCTCTAAACATTGCAGCAGTTGAAAAACATCGGTATCGAGTGCGTGACATTGAGCTTCTCCATTGGCTTGAATCGATATGACACCTCGCTGTAATTGATTGATATTGAGCTGTTCAAAATCTTGGTGTTGAATCGTATGAAAGAGATCAAATACGGCGTAGTTTGAGTCAAAGCTGCGACTGCCAGTGCGCAAATGAAACACCAATTGAGGTTGTTGTTCTTCCGTCACTTGGGCAAGTGCAGATAAAGGGATTCGATTTGGTTTTTCGACTTTCTCATTCTGTATTTGTCGAGCTAAGTCCATATGCCATTCAAACCTTGCGACTTCAGGAGTGTACTGGGCTTGGGTCATGACCTGACTAAACTGCATAATCGTATCTTGAAAGCCCACACCATAATGTACGACATTACCTTCTGCTAAGGGGTGAGAAAGTACGTGTTGGCGAGCAATTTGATCGAAGCACTCTTTTCCAACTAAGGCTTCAACCATTGGGTAGGTTGCTGCCAATACCTCACTCAAGCTGATGATAAAGTTATTGCGGTAAATCTGTATGCGTTCATCTGCGGTAAACTTGTCACTCACAATGTCGCATTCTTCACCGAGCGCTTGATAATGTAGGGCTTTAGCAAATTGACTCTGCAAGGTCGCAAGATTCATGACGCTTTCCTTTTGCTCTTTTGGTCAATTAAATGATTTTTCTGCAATAGTGAGGATGCTTTTTCTGCTTCGCCAAGGAGGATTTCTGGTGCAGGAATATCCAAATCCCATTCAATCAGCGTATGGCGAGGGCCGTGTTTTTGTGTCCAACTAACGAACAGCTGCCATACTTCATCACTGACGGGACGGCTATGGGTATCAATCCAAATCTCACCTTTATCCAATGTCTTAATAGTAAAACCTGCCAAATGAATCTCGTCGACTTTGTCGGCTGGAATCGCATCTAGGTATGTGTCGCAATCAAAACCGTGATTGAAGGCGGAAACATATACGTTATTTAAGTCGAGTAATAAACGACAGTCGGTGCGCTTTTGCACTTCGGTAAGAAAATCCCATTCGCTGATGGTTGAATGGTGAAACTTCACATAACTAGATGGGTTCTCAATTAAGATTTCACGTTGTAGATATTCTTGCACTTCAAGCACGTTACGAGTGAAGACTTGCAGCGCTTCTTCCGTGTAAGGCAAGGGAAGTAGATCATTGAAGTAGTGACCACCATTTTCACTCCAGCTTAAATGGTCAGAGACGAAGAGCGGGTCAATTGTATTTATCAATGCTTTTAGTTGCGCTAAATGTTTCGTATTCACACGTTCCACCGAGCCCAGCGATAAACCAATACCGTGGCAACTGATGTGGTAGTGCTCGCGTAATGCTTGTAGTTGATGGCGCTCTACTGAGTTGGGCTGAAAGTAGTTCTCGCTGTGGATTTCTAGCCACGACAGCTCAGGTTTGTGTTGGCTAAAATAATCGAGATGAGGGGAACGTAATCCGACGCCAGCAAGAGGATGGAAAGAGTGATGTTTCACGTGAAACTCCTTTTCTGATTGGCGAGTAACTGGGGGCGTTGGTTAAAGTGCAACGCGCCCCACAGAAACTTGTGATGTTGAGTTATGAGCCGCTGGTGCTACCGCCAGCCAATTTGTCACACAATCCTTTAGGAACGACAACAAAAGCATCTTTTTGGTTGTCTTCTTTAGAGGTGCCCGCGCAAGAGCTGTTTTTCGTTGCGCAGTCATTTTTACCGGCTTTCGCCACGCCATAACACTTTTCTTTTTCTGCTGCGACAGCAGGGGCTGCGGTGAGCATGGTGCCACTAAGAGCAAGAAGGCCAGTAACAGCAGCAGTAACAACAAGATTCGATTTTTTCATCATAATTTCCTCTGAGTGATTTCCTTTTACTTTCATTCGGCAAGTCGATTCGCCGTTTGGCGTACAACCTTTATCCACTTGCTTAAATTAAAAGATAGAGATGAGGCAGAAAAACTTTCATAAAAATAACTCTCGCGAATGGTTTTGGGGTGATTACCTTCGTTAACTCTTTGAATGAAAGATTAAAAAAACAACGAATTTTTTATCAAGTTTTGTCTAAACAGCACCCAGCTGTTTAGGTTATAATCGGTTTTTATGTATAAATAACCAGTAGCTCATCATGATGGATCCATCTCTATTACTCGACGGTCTAAACGATAAACAGCGTGAAGCCGTTGCAGCTCCTCTAGAAAACTTACTTGTCCTTGCTGGTGCAGGGAGTGGTAAGACTCGCGTTCTTGTTCACCGTATCGCTTGGCTTATGTCAGTCGAGCAAGCTTCTCCTTTCTCGATCATGTCGGTCACCTTCACCAATAAAGCGGCAGCAGAAATGCGTGGTCGTATTGAAGAGTTGATGATGGGCAGTGCATCTGGCATGTGGAATGGGACTTTCCACGGTATCTGTCACCGCATTTTGCGTGCACACTATCTTGATGCCAAGCTACCGGAAGATTTCCAAATCATAGACAGCGATGATCAGCAGCGCTTGTTAAAGCGTTTGATCAAAGCGCAAAACTTGGATGAAAAGCAGTGGCCTGCACGCCAAGTTTCATGGTGGATTAATGGTAAGAAGGACGAAGGATTACGCCCATCGCATATCGACGCTTATCACGATCCAGTGACCAAAACTTATTTGCAGCTGTATACCGCTTACCAAGAAGCGTGTGATCGTGCTGGCTTAGTGGACTTTGCGGAAATTTTGCTGCGCGCGCATGAGCTACTGCGTGACAACAAGTTTGTGCGTGAACACTACCAAGCACGCTTTAAGCATATCTTGGTTGACGAATTCCAAGACACCAACAACATTCAATACGCTTGGCTACGCATGATGGCTGGCCCAGATTGTCACGTGATGATTGTAGGTGACGACGACCAGTCAATTTATGGTTGGCGCGGTGCAAAAGTCGAGAACATTGAGAAGTTCACGCTGGAGTTTCCGAGCGTGAACACCATCCGTCTCGAACAAAACTATCGTTCGACGAAGACGATTCTTGAAGCGTCCAATACCTTGATTGCGAACAACACTGAACGCATGGGTAAAGAGCTGTGGACGGATGGCAATGTGGGCGAGCCGATCTCGGTTTACAGCGCTTATAACGAGCTTGATGAAGCGCGCTTTGCGGTCAATAAAATCAAAGAGTGGCAAGAGAATGGCGGCGCATTGAATGATGCTGCGATGCTGTATCGCAACAACGCGCAATCTCGTGTTTTGGAAGAAGCATTAATTCAGGCAGGCTTACCGTACCGTATTTACGGAGGCATGCGATTCTTCGAGCGTCAAGAAATCAGAGATGCGTTGAGCTACTTGCGTTTGATGGCGAACCGCAATGATGATGCCGCGTTTGAACGTGTCGTGAATACCCCAACCCGTGGTCTGGGTGATAAGACGCTTGAGACTATCCGTCGTGCAGCTCGTGATAGAGGGTGCACCATGTGGGAAGCCAGTCTGGCAATGCTCGATGAGCAAGTATTAACGGGTCGAGCAGCTGGCGCGTTAAGTCGTTTTGTCGAATTAATCACCGCGCTGGAAGACGATACACTAGAAATGCCATTGCACGAGCAAACGGACCACGTGATCAAGTACTCGGGTTTGTTTGCGATGTATGAGCAAGAGAAGGGCGAAAAGTCTAAAGCTCGCATAGAAAACTTGGAGGAGCTGGTTACCGCCACTCGCCAATTCGAAAAACCAGAAGAAGCGGAAGAAATGTCTCTGCTGACGGCATTTTTAACACATGCGGCTCTAGAAGCGGGCGAAGGTCAGGCGGACGAATTTGAAGATGCAGTCCAACTGATGACGCTGCATAGTGCGAAAGGTTTGGAATTCCCATTGGTATTCATGGTCGGTGTGGAAGAAGGTATGTTCCCAAGCCAGATGTCCGCTGAAGAGGCAGGGCGTTTGGAAGAAGAGCGCCGTCTGTGTTATGTGGGCATGACGCGCGCGATGCAAAAGCTCTACATTACTTACGCGGAAATGCGTCGCCTATATGGCCAGGACAAATACCACAAACCATCGCGCTTTATTCGTGAATTACCAGAAACGTGTTTGGATGAAGTGCGCATGAAGGCGCAAGTGAGTCGCCCTTCAAGTAGTGGACGTTTTAGCCAAACCGCAGTAAAAGAAAACTTCAATGAGACTGGTTTTTCACTAGGTTCTCGTGTGATGCATCCGAAATTTGGTGAAGGAACGATCATCAACTTTGAGGGCAGTGGCCCACAAAGCCGAGTGCAGATTGCTTTCAACGGTGAAGGCATTAAATGGTTAGTCACCGCTTACGCGAGACTGGAGAAGCTGTAGGGCTTTTGTGAAAAAATGAACATAAGAGCTGCTTCGGTGGCTCTTTCTGTTTTGGCTGTTTTGAATCAACAAAATGCTGAAAGATAGGGAGCTAAATGACGCTATTCGAAAAGGCTCTTAGTCTAAATCGCTTATCTTTAGACAAAGAAAAACCCCGAGGGCTTACGCCCGTCGGGGTTATAGTCTTACTCGCAGCAATCCAGCTACTAAAAGTGCTCCATGCATCAAATCCTTGATAGCGTGCTGCATTCCTTCAGCTTAATCCTTTCGTCGCCTTCCTAGCGGTGTCCTTGACCTTATCCTGGTCTGCTAACCATCCTCGTTAGCTCTCATCACTTGTTCCCTGAGCGGTGTCCATGACATCATCCTGATGTTCAGTCCTTTCCTCGTCCAGAGGTGTCCATTTCCCGTCCTTAGTAGCAACCGTCCTAGTTGCTATTGATTCCGTTCAATGTCCAGTTTTGCAATCCATGCCCGACTATTCATCCTGAATACCCGTTTCTTCTTCCTGAAGTTCACCAAATCCGTGGTGTTTCCTGTTCCGTGTCAGCATCCTCCCGACAAGGTTCATATTACGCTCTTCACGATTCTCAACAATGGTCGAAGCCCACATTTTTCTCAATTAAAAGCGTTTGAAAAATAAACATGTTTATATTATTCAATATCTTATGGTTATTTGTGGGCTGTTTTACCATTAAAAAAGAGAGGTTTGCTCCACTCCTTGTGAGAGATCTCGCACAAGGAGTCGAGCAAAACAGGCCTATTTGCCGATTGCTGCTCCTTCTCGACGAGGATCTGCGGCACCTTCTAGTCCATCTTTTGTTATGCGTATCGCATGCAGTCCAGAATTCAAATCACGAACATTGGTTTTAAAGCCCATCTTCTCCAGCTCTGGCTGTAAGCCTTCTGCAGCGGTACCTTGCTCAATATCTAAGGTGCCAAAACGGTCGAGTAATCGTGGTTGATTGATTGCTTGTTGGATATTCATATCCCATTGCGTGTGGGCAATGATGGTTTGCGCCACGTAACCGATGATTCGACTGCCACCCGGAGAACCTATCGCCATGTAAGGTTTGTTATCTTTCATCATAATGGTCGGGGCCATTGAAGATCGTGGACGCTTGCCTGGTTCTATGCGGTTGGCGATTGGGATTCCGTCGTTATGAGTACGGAAAGAAAAATCGGTCAGTTCATTATTGAGCAAGAAGCCACGCACCATTAAGCGCGAGCCAAACGCATTCTCAATGGTGGTCGTCATGGAAACCACATTGCCTTGCTTATCGACGATATTGAAATGGCTGGTGGAAGGGAGTTCAATGGACTCGTCCATGCTTAAGTTCATTGCGTGCGACCACGGAGGATTGCCCGCTTCAACTTTGCTTAGTGCTTTGCCGACTTGGATCAGCTCTGCTCGCTGCTGGAGGTAGCTTTTATCGAGCAAGCCTTGAGTTGGCATCGGTACGTAATCTTGGTCTGCCATGTATTTACCACGGTCAGCAAACGCTAGACGCGATGCATCGGCGAGTACTTGCCAAGATTTAATGCTGTTAGCCCCCCAGCCTTTGAGATCGTACTGTTCAGTGATCGCCAAAATCTGACCAATGGTGAGCGCGCCAGAGCTTGGTGGTCCCATGCCGCAAATGTCATAGCTTTGGTATGCTGCACAAACCGGCTCACGTTGTCTGATTTGGTAGGTATCAAAGTCGGGTTGGGCTAATACACCGGGGTTACCTGGCGCGTTTTGTACCGTCTCGATAATGTCTCTGGCGATATCCCCATGGTAGAAGGCTTGGGCGCCTTGCTTAGCAATAGCACTCAGCGTTTGTGCGTATTCAGGGTTTTTTAATAGCGTACCTTCGGTTTTTGGCGAGCCATCCGAGTTAAAGAAATAGGCTTTTGTGACTGGAAAGCGTGATAAACGCTCGGCGTCTTTTTCTATCAAGCTTGCTAGGCGAGGACTGACTTTGAATCCTTGCTCCGCAAGCGAGATAACAGGTTGAATGATCTTTTTCCATTCCAGCTTGCCGTATTTCTGGTGGGTATCCCACAATAGTTTCACGGTGCCTGGTGTTGCGACAGAGCGTCCACCAACCACGGCATCGTAGAATTGCAATGGTTGACCGTTCTCATCTAAAAATAGCTTTGGCGTTACGGCGAGGGGGGCGGTTTCACGCCCGTCGTAAGTGGTCAGTTTTTGCTTTTCGCTATCCCAATACACTAAGAACGCACCGCCACCAATACCTGATGACTGGGGTTCAACTAAGCCAAGCATCAATTGCACCGCGACCATGGCATCTATCGCATTCCCGCCTTGCTCAAGTACGTCTGCACCCGCTTGAGTCGCCAGTGGGTTAGCAGCGGTAACCATATAATCTTTAGCTTTGACCAGCTGCTTTTGCTCAATGCCAGTGCTGTGCTCTGGTGCGACCGAATCTGCAGCTTGGTTAGCGAAGGCTTGTCCAGTGAAGGTGAAAGGGGAAGTAAGAAAAAGACCCGAGAGTACGAGTCGGTTAAATGTCCATTGCATGATGACTCTCCATGTTGCCAACTAAGGTTATTCAGCTTGGCAGCCACGGAGATAGTCGTCGAGTTTCCTATTAAAGAAATGTCGAGTGTGCGACGCTTTTAAATCAGAGAGTTATCGAGAAAGGAGCGGAAGGTTTGCACTAAAATACTGCTGCCAACTAGGGTAAATACCACACCACATAAACCATCTATATAAATGCCGGCTTGCTGCAATCTTGTTTGCAAGCGCTGCGTTGACAGCATCCATGCAAGGCTAGAAAACCAGAGTAGCGACAAACCAAACAAAATCACCAGAGCAATTCCTTTTCCTGTCACCGACATGCCCACTGGGACAAGGCTCGACATTAAACTCACAAAAAATACTAAGGCTTTGGGGTTGAGAATATTGGTTGCGAACCCCTTGGTAAACGCCTGACGTTTATTACCGATCACAAGGTTACTGTTTTTGCTTGGCTGATCAGAAAGTGGGTTTTTGATCGTCGCGATCACGCCGCGCAGTGCACCGATACCCAAATACAACAGATAGCTGCCCCCAAGCAATTGTAAGACGGAGTAGAGCAGAGGATGCTGGTGAACTAAATAGCTCACCCCCGTTAGGCTGAATAAAGAATGCAGCAAAATACCGACTGATAAGCCAAGCGCAATGTATAAGCCAGTTTGACGGCCATGACGGGTGGCATTTTGTACCACAAGCGCAAAATCCGGACCTGGGCTCATTAAGGCAATGAAGTGGATACTGGCAAGCGTTAAAAGGATAGTCGATTCATTCATAACACATCTCAAAACATAGTGGATATGAGCTATTGTCGTGATTCTTATTCGGTAGTGCTTGTAAAAAACTAGCAGTACTGAATACCACAGCGTATGAGGTATTAGCGTGCCACTTGTGAAGGCGAGACGCCATAGGTTTGTTTAAACGCTTTACTAAAGTGGGCCTGATCATAAAAGCCCACTTGATAGGCGACGTCCGTACCACACCATCCTGCTTGGAGTAGTTTCATTCCTTGTTCTAATCGCAAGCGAGCAAACCAAGCGTAGGGAGTCATACCCGTTTGCGCTTTGAAATGGCGTTGAAATTGCGTGGGGCTCAGTTGGCAGAGCTCTGATAGTGCATCTAAACGAACCGTTTGGTCGAGATTCGCCATTAAGTAATCTTTTAAGGTATGCAAAGACTGTTTCCCAAGAGGGACCACTTTTTGCCTCGCGAGTGATCCGTAGCGATCAAAAAGTTGATTAAATCCTTCAAAAGGAAGGCAATCTTTGGTGAGTTGGCTGAGGTTATCGCGGCGAAGAAGAGCATGCAAGTTACTAAGTTGTGAAAATATCTGTGGATCTGAGATGATCAATTCATTAAAGCGGATTATTTGACCATTTTTACTAAGATCGGCAAGATCGCTGAGTAGGCGCGGCTCGATCGCAAATACATTCACTTCATAGCCACTTTCGAGCTTAGAGTGCCCATCGTGCAGTTCATCTGGCGGCATAATTACGATTTGCCCATGACCCACTTGATGGCTACAGCCTTGATATTGGAACTTTTGCGTGCCATGCGTGATTAGACCGAGGTGAAAATCCAGATGATAGTGCCTTTGAAAAGCAAACTTCTGGTATTTCGCCTCGATCAGGCTCAGCTGATCATGGTCGGTTGCGTAGTATTGAATCTGTTCCATTACATACAAAAAAAAGCTTGGTCACATTGTGACCAAGCTTATCTGGCAATTTCTAACTTGTCTTGTAAAAAACGATCACTGTGGCTGAACGATTCGGCGTGAGCGACGGTTGTTGCGCAGTCCATCAAAGCTAAATACGACTAGCGCTCCCCAAATAAAAGCAAAGGTAATCGCTTTATCCATGGTAAAGGGTTCGCCATACATCAGTACTGCCAGTAAGAACATCAAGCTTGGGCCGATGTACTGGAAAAAGCCTAACGTTGATAATTTGAGTCTTGTTGCCGCACCCGTAAAACAAAGCAGGGGCAGTGTGGTAATCACACCTGCTGCAATCAACAAGCTATTTAATGCTAACGGGTTAGTGAGCATATTCGACGTTGGGGTTTCTGCAATAAACAGCAGATACACGGCGGCGACAGGCAGAAGGAGTAATGTTTCGATAAACAATCCTGTTTTTGCATCGACACTGACTTTCTTCCTTAAGAGGCCATAGAAGCCGAAACTCATTGCTAACGCCATCGCAACAACGGGCACGGAGCCGAATACAATCAATTGGACCAGTACACCACAGCCCGCTAATACGACAGCAAACCATTGCAACTTACGAAGTCGCTCTCCCAAAAAGACCATGCCGAGCAAGACATTGATTAATGGGTTAATGTAATAGCCTAAGCTCGCGTCAAGCATATGATTGGAATTGACCGCCCAGATGAAAATCAGCCAGTTTCCGCCAATTAATACAGAACTTGCGATCAGGTAAGCGATCTTCGTTTTGTCTTTCGCGATGTAGTAAACCGAGCGCCAGTGACGGCCAAAGTGAAGGAGTGCGGCAAGCAAAAAGAAAGACCAAATCACCCGGTGGCTCAGAATTTCCAAAGGGGATACTTGTGCGATGGATTTAAAATACATCGGCGCAATGCCCCACATGGTATAGGCACCAATCGCCAGCAAGATACCTTGCCGAGCGCGTTGTTGTTCGTCTTCTGGTGTCATGAGGTGTCACCTAATTGTGTGTTTATAGAGCAGAAAATCAGTATACGAGTCGTGATGCGAAACACCTAGCAATTTGCGGTTTTATTCACCACGAAACCCCATTACAATGTGCCCTCACTTTGTGTGCCTGGGCATGCAAAAGCATTTCTACGATCACTCAATCTGAGATTATTCATGACCTCAACCTTGCTAGCCGAACAATCAGATACGCCTGTAACGCCTCAACGTGTGTTGGAGGAAGTCTTCGGTTACCAGACGTTTCGTGATGGTCAGCAAGAAGTTATTGAAGCCGCTATCGAAGGCAAAGACAGCTTAGTCATCATGCCGACGGGTGGTGGTAAATCTCTCTGTTACCAAATTCCGGCGTTAGTGCGCTCAGGGATTACTTTGGTGATTTCACCGCTAATTTCATTGATGAAAGACCAAGTTGATCAACTGAAAGCCAATGGTGTAGCAGCGGAATGCGTGAACTCGACCATGAATCGAGAAGAGCTACTGAGTGTGTATAATCGCATGCACTCTGGTCAGCTTAAGCTAGTGTATGTTTCGCCAGAGCGCGTGTTAATGCGTGACTTTATTGAGCGCTTAGAAAACTTACCCTTATCTATGATCGCCGTGGATGAAGCACATTGTATCTCTCAGTGGGGACATGATTTTCGCCCAGAATACGCGGCGTTAGGTCAGTTAAAGCAACACTTTTCGCATGTGCCCTTTATGGCACTCACAGCCACCGCCGATGATGCGACGCGTCGTGATATTCTAGAACGCTTACGCTTACATGAACCTCAGGTGTATCTAGGAAGCTTTGATCGTCCCAACATTCGTTACACCTTGGTGGAAAAGCACAAACCGGTTTCTCAAATCATTCGCTATCTAGCCACCCAGAAGGGAAGCTGCGGCATTATTTACTGCGGCAGTCGTAAGAAAGTTGAAATGGTGACCGAGAAGCTATGCAACAACCATATCCGCGCTGCTGGTTATCATGCAGGGATGGATACGGAAGAGCGAGCTTACGTTCAGGAAGCTTTTCAACGTGATGACATTCAAATCGTCGTTGCGACGGTTGCATTCGGTATGGGTATCAATAAGCCAAACGTGCGCTTTGTCGTGCATTTTGATATTCCACGTAACATCGAGTCCTATTATCAGGAAACCGGTCGAGCAGGGCGAGATGGCCTGCCTGCCGAAGCGATGATGCTATACGACCCAGCAGACATCAGTTGGTTGCGTCGTATGTTGGATGAAAAAGATGATGGACCGCAGAAGCAGGTAGAAAGCCACAAACTCAATGCGATGAGTGCTTTTGCGGAAGCGCAAACCTGTCGTCGTCAGGTACTGCTCAACTATTTTGGAGAGTATCGCGAAAAGCCGTGTGGTAACTGCGATATCTGCCTGGACCCACCAAAACACTTTGATGCGACCGAAGAAGCGCGCAAAGCGTTGTCGTGTGTTTACCGCGTTAACCAAAGTTTTGGTATGACGTATGTGGTTGAGGTGCTGCGTGGGATGCAAAACATTCGTGTGCGCGAACACGGCCACGATAAAATTTCGACTTACGGCATTGGTCGTGATCACAGCCATGATTACTGGGTGAGTATCTTCCGCCAGCTAATTCATAAAGGGCTGCTATTTCAAAACATCACTCGTAACTCGACATTGCAATTAACAGAAGAAGCACGCCCTTTACTACGTGGTGATGTGTCTTTAGAACTTGCAGTTCCACGTTTAGATACCGCAGCACGTGCCGCGAAGTCGGATAAACTGACCAGCAAAAACTACGACAAGAAGTTGTTTGCCAAATTACGTAAGCTACGTAAGTCGATCGCCGATGAAGACGGTTTGCCACCATACGTGGTATTCAGTGATGCGACCTTGATTGATATGGCAGAAATGCTGCCAACGTCATACGGCGAAATGTTAGCGGTTAGTGGCGTTGGTCAACGTAAACTAGAAAAATACGCCGATCCATTCTTGGATCTGATCCAAGAACACATTACTCACCACGGATAAGGAATCCATATGCACAAGGAATTTGGTCTCGCTGATTACATTGTTGAAGAAGGGCGTCTTATTATTACCGCTCCAAGCTTCGACCTCGATACTTTTCCGGCACTGGGTGAGCGTTTGGTGGGATTATTATCTGCGTCTGTGGTAGAAAAACAGTGGGATGCGGATATTCACTCTTGGTTGATCGATTTTGAAGGCTGCCGCTTATTTATGAAAGCGGAGCACTACAGCGAAGCGATTTGGTTTGAAGCGCTAACAATAGAAGAGAGTAGGGAAGAGCTCGACTATTTAGCCGGATTGTTCCAACGCGGCTTCTAAATTCAAGTTATCTATTCTTTAAAGGGTGTTTCACATGAAACCCCCTTTCTTATTTTTGCATCAAAGAGCTTGGTTTTGACGTGATGTTCGAGAAGAAACGTTTGCGTATAAAACACCGCTTGTGAGTAAAATTGGTTAATGTATAATCGCCCACCGCTTTACTCTGAATGAGTTAAGTTAGTTTAATCGTCATTTTTTACATTGTTGGTAAGAGTGCTTTTCTCTGTAGAAAGCGCTCGATTTGGGTTCCCTCGCCCCCAAACCAAACTAAAAAGGTATCGCATGAGTAACTTTACCCCTGCGCAGCAGCGCAACGCCCTTATCTATCTGGTTTTATTTCATCTAGTCATTATTGCATCCAGCAATTACCTAGTTCAGCTACCGTTTACTATCTTTGGCTTACATACCACCTGGGGTGCATTCACCTTCCCATTTATTTTCCTTGCGACGGATTTAACCGTACGTATTTTCGGTGCTCAGTTGGCGCGTAAGATCATTTTCTTAGTAATGTTGCCTGCTTTGGCTGTCTCTTACTTCTTATCGGTGGTGTTCTTCGAGGGGCAGTTCCAAGGTTTTGGTCACTTAGGGGAATTTAACTTATTCGTTGCTCGTATCGCGATTGCTAGCTTCATGGCGTATCTACTTGGTCAGATTATGGATGTGCACGTGTTCAACCGCCTACGTCAAATGAAACAGTGGTGGGTGGCCCCAACGTGTTCAACGCTTTTTGGTAATGCACTGGATACCATCGCCTTCTTCGCGATTGCGTTCTACCAAAGTCCAGATCCATTTATGGCGGAACATTGGACGGAAATCGCGCTGGTGGACTACGGCTTTAAGTTAGTGATTAGTCTTGGTCTGTTTGTGCCTATGTACGGCGTACTACTGAATTACTTAATTAAGAAGCTAACGGCAGTGAACCCTAACTTTAAAGTCACTACGACGGCATAGTTTTCATCAGTTAATAGCAACAAGGCCGCTTTTAATAGCGGCTTTGTTGTTTCTAAAGCAAATGTACAGCGAAATGAGTATTTAGATCATTGGTGTCTCAAAACTCTATGAGTTGTACATAGGATAATAACGGGTATTAAAAAGGCTCCAGAAGGAGCCTTTGTCATGGGATAACAACCATTAATCAGAGGTAATCGTTAATGGCCAACCGATATCAGTTTGACGGTTGGATTCGATTTCTAGCTCAGCTGCGGTCAACGGGTTGGCCGCTAGCCACTGTGCATCAATGTTTAAGGTTAGGTTGTCACCTTCAGCCGTTAATACGACGTTTGGCTCTAAGTTTTGGTTGCGACGGTGAGTCAACAACACCGCTAAGCGCAACAACCGCAGTACGCGCTTGGCACTTGAGCCTGATAACGCGTGTTGCTCAGGCAGTGAGGTGAGTTGTTCTCGATAACGACGGGCAATCTCACCAATAAAGAACTTCTGCGCGCGAGTGTAGCCAGGTAAATCCAAATTCTGGAGTAGGTAAGCACTGTGCTCACCGCCTTTTTTGAAATCGATCGTTAAGCCGATTTCATGCAGCTTTGCGGCGGTTTCAAGCAATATTTTGCCTTGAGGTTCCGTAATCCACTCATCGCCGCCGGCTTGCTCCAACAGTTTGCTTGCCAGTGTCGCAACTTGTTCACCGTATTGGTGATCGAGCTGATAACGATTTTGTACGCTGGCAATTGTGCGAGCACGGATGTCTTCTTGACGTAGCTCTTCAACCATCTCGTAGACTAAGCCTTCACGTAGTGCGCCGCCCGCGAGTGTCATCGCGTCGATTTCCAGTAATTCAAAAACGGCAATCAAAATAGATAGGCCGCTAGGGAACACTAACGCACGTTCAAGCGTTAAGCCTTCAATGTCGAGCTCTTCTAAATGATCGGCTAACATGGCTTGCTTCTGCAGGCGTTTCAATTTGGAGTGAGTGATTACTTCGTCCATACCTTGCGCTAGCATTATTTCTTGCAATGCCTGAACGGTGCCTGATGCGCCAACGCACACATCCCAACCGATTTCTGTATAGCGCTCTAGAATTGGCTGGATAGTCTGCTTCGCGCCTTCAATTGCTGCGTCAAAGTTACGCGCATTCAACTGGCGATCTTTAAAGAAGTTTTCCAGCCAAGTCACACAACCCATTTTTAAACTGGTCAGTGCTTTGGCTTCGAAACCTTCACCGATGATGAGTTCTGTACTTGCACCACCAATATCGACCACAAGACGGCGACCGCTGCCTCCAGAAGTGTGTGCGACACCTTTATAGATAGTGGCCGCTTCTTCTTCACCGGAGATAACGTCGATTGGTTGACCAAGAATCTGGTTCGCTTTCTCCAGAAACACATCTACATTCGTGGCGGTACGTAAAGTGGCTGTGCCTACAATACGAATGTTTTGTTTAGGAATATCCTGCAAGCGTTCCGCAAATAGACTTAAGCAGTCCCATCCTCGCTGCATAGCTTCCATACTAAGAGAATTATGTTCATCTAGGCCCGCTGCTAGACGAACCTTGCGCTTAATTTTAGCCATTGTTTGAACGCTGCCATCGATATGACGCACAACGAGCATGTGAAAACTGTTCGACCCGAGGTCGATGGCGGCGTATAGCGGCGATGATCCTGCTTGACTCATAAACGAACTCAGTTTCCTTTTACGATTGTTTTGGTGCCGATTGACGCGGTTGGCGCGGACGACGTCCTTGCGGCTTGCGGTTACCTGAACCTGAACGAGTACCGCCAGTATTCGTACGACGCTGTTGGTTGCGTGGCGCACGCATACGAATTGGCGCTGGCAGATCTTGGATCAGCGCTGACGAATCGTATTCTGAAACTGGGATAGTGTGCTCAATGTATTCTTCGATTGCAGGCAGGTTAATTGCGTACTCTTCACAAGCAAAACTGATCGAGTGGCCGCTTGCCCCAGCACGACCTGTACGGCCAATACGGTGAACGTAATCTTCACAGTCGTCAGGAAGGTCGTAGTTGAAAACGTGCGTCACTTGAGGAATGTGCAGACCACGCGCAGCAACGTCAGTTGCAACAAGAATGTCGACATCACCTTTGGTGAATTGCTCAAGAATCTTTTCACGTTTCTTCTGCGGTACATCACCAGTAAGAAGACCGACACGGTGTCCATCGGCGGCCAAGTGACCCCAAACCGATTCACACTTGTGTTTCGTGTTCGCAAAAATGATGGCGCGATCTGGCCATTCTTCTTCAATCAAAGTTTGAAGGAGGGCCATTTTATCTTCGTTAGAAGGGTAGAAAAGTTCTTCCTGAATGCGGTGACCAGTTTTCTGTTCTGGCTCTACCACAACATGCTCAGGAGTGTTCATGTGCTCAAATGCCAGTTCTTGAACACGGTAAGAAAGCGTCGCTGAGAACAGCATGTTCAAACGCTCTTTTGGTTCAGGCATACGACGGAACAAGAAGCGAATGTCTTTAATAAAGCCAAGATCGAACATGCGGTCGGCTTCATCCAGAACAACGGCTTGAATGTTGTTAAGGTTGAATACGCGCTGTTTGTAGAAATCGATGATACGACCTGTCGTACCAATCAGAATATCGACACCATCTTGCAGCTTATTCAATTGCTTATCGTAGCTTTCACCACCGTAAGCCAAAGCGGTTTTTAGACCAGTGCTCTCAGTTAATGCTTCTGCATCATTGTAAATCTGAATAGCAAGCTCACGTGTTGGCGCCATAATGATTGCGCGTGGCTGCGTAGGTTTACGACCTTCATGCTCCGGTGTCGTCAGAAGGTGGTTGAATGTAGCAGTAAGAAACGCGAGCGTTTTACCAGTACCCGTTTGGGCCTGGCCTGCGATGTCTTGGCCGGTGAGCAGGACCGGCAACGCCAAGGCTTGGATAGGGGTACAAAATTCGAACCCTTTTTTGTCCAATCCTTCAATAACTTGGGGCTTTAAGCCCAAATCGGCGAACTTTTGCTCTGTGATATGCGTCTTTTTCATGGCTATAGAATATCAGCTAAAGCTTGCAATACGAAAGTAAATACATTCCAATAGGGCATCTAATTACTGGTTATCATCCAACCAGTTTCGAAAAACACATTGGAGTGGAAGATGAGTGATAAGATTTTGCAGCTAACTGATGACGGTTTTGAAAACGATGTAATCAACGCTGCAGGCCCAGTTCTAGTGGATTTCTGGGCAGAATGGTGTGGTCCTTGTAAAATGATCGCTCCTATTCTGGACGAAATCGCAGACGAGTACGAAGGCAAACTCACTATCGGTAAACTAAACATCGACCATAACGCAGGTACACCACCTAAGTTTGGTATTCGCGGCATTCCAACGCTACTGCTATTCAAAGACGGCAACGTAGCGGCAACGAAAGTTGGTGCTCTGTCTAAAACTCAACTAAAAGAGTTTTTGGACGCAAACTTATAATCACCAAGTGATTACAGATAAAACCGTGCAAAGTAACAACGCACGGTTTTGTTTTTCTAACTCTGGACTAGAATACTAATTAGTGCTAACTTATCGCGCGTTAATTGAACAAATTTCTCTTCTTGGTCGATCCTGAGACCAAATCCATCTTAACTAGAAAACAGATCTTATTTTGACTAAACAAGAATCCACCACCATGAACCTTACCGAACTGAAGAACAGACCTGTGTCTGACCTTGTAAAACTGGGCGAAAGCTTAGGATTAGAGAACCTAGCTCGCTTAAGAAAACAAGACATCATCTTCGCGATTTTAAAAGCGCACGCTAAAGGCGGCGAAGACATCTTTGGCGATGGGGTTCTGGAAATTCTGCAAGACGGCTTTGGTTTCCTACGCAGTGCAGATAGTTCATACCTTGCGGGTCCGGACGATATCTACGTATCACCAAGTCAGATTCGTCGCTTTAACCTACGTACCGGTGACTCTATCGCTGGTAAAATTCGTCCACCAAAAGACGGTGAACGCTACTTTGCCCTTCTAAAAGTCAATACCGTTAACGACGACAAACCAGACAACGCTCGTAACAAGATCCTATTTGAAAACCTTACCCCTCTACATGCAAATGAACGCATGGTAATGGAGCGTGGTAACGGTTCTACAGAAGACATCACAGCACGTGTTTTAGATTTGGCATCGCCTATCGGTAAAGGTCAACGTGGTCTGATTGTTGCTCCGCCAAAAGCGGGTAAGACAATGCTTCTGCAAAATATTGCTCAAAGCATCGCATACAACCACCCTGAGTGTGAGTTGATGGTACTTCTTATCGACGAACGTCCAGAAGAAGTAACAGAGATGCAGCGTCTAGTTAAAGGTGAAGTAGTCGCGTCGACTTTCGATGAGCCAGCATCTCGTCACGTACAAGTAGCGGAAATGGTAATCGAGAAAGCAAAACGTCTTGTTGAACACAAGAAAGACGTGGTTATCCTGCTTGACTCTATCACTCGTCTCGCTCGTGCTTACAACACCGTAGTACCTTCATCAGGTAAAGTACTGACAGGTGGTGTGGATGCAAACGCACTACACCGTCCTAAGCGTTTCTTTGGTGCGGCACGTAATGTTGAAGAGGGCGGTAGCCTAACGATCATCGCAACGGCACTAGTAGATACTGGTTCTAAGATGGATGAAGTTATCTACGAAGAGTTCAAGGGTACAGGTAACATGGAACTGCACTTGAACCGTAAGATTGCTGAGAAGCGTGTATTCCCTGCGATTGACTTCAACCGTTCAGGTACACGTCGTGAAGAGCTACTGACGAAGACTGATGAACTACAGAAAATGTGGATTCTGCGTAAGATCGTTCACCCAATGGGCGAAATCGACGCAATGGAGTTCCTCATTGATAAGCTAGCGATGACGAAGACCAACGATGAGTTCTTCGATGCGATGCGTCGTCAGTAATAGCTGAGTCCTTATTCTAAAAAAGCCACCGTTAACGGTGGCTTTTTTGTTGCTTTCTCCCGATGGAAGCATCAGAATGAGGACAAATGTTATCGGGAGGTTAACATGCAACAAGGAATGTTGTCGTCATTACTCCTGAGCTTGTCACTTATCACACTACCCGCGACGTTATCTGCCAAGGAAATGCAGGAGTCTGTAGTAGAACAGTGGCTTCAGGATACTCAAATACAGGCTAAAGTCTCTGAACTGCTTGATTACGTTGTCAGGGATGAGGTCGACTCGCTTAAATTTGCCCTTGATCGACTAGCTTTACCTCAACAAGAGGTCGTGCGTTTTCGGTTATTGGAAAAGCTTGAGAAGCAAGATGTCATTCTCACGCCTAGAATGGCTCTGTTTGTTGAGTCTCAGATCCGTATGACTCCTACTTATCAGGTTCTAGAGCGAGGGGACGGGTATGAGTTTAGTGTGCCTGCCTTTAACTTTCCTGCCATTGCGAGCCGCTTGATTAAGCGTTGGAAGCAAGACCAAAGTACCTTGGACTTTGTACTACAAGCTGAGCGAAAAGAGCTCGACTTAAAGCAATGGCTTACAGGGCAATCTCAACAAGCTCAGGCGCGTGAAGCACTTTTGATTCGAGAGTTGGACAGCTTATCACCGCATGCGCTTGCCGCATTAACCACTCAGTTAACCAAAGCGAATGTGACCAGTTGGCTACCATCGACAGCCGTGATCGTGAGATTAGCGCAAGTAAGTCAAGATGAGGAAGTGTACAACTTACTCTGGCGGATGAGAGCGGATTACAACAGCCAGTCCGAACTCGAGCGTTTAGCTACGGTTGGGGACGTTTTTTCAATTCAGCAATTGATGAACTCCACCGTCAATCCGTCACTCAAACCAGAAGCCATTAGTCTACTCACAAAATCCAACCCTTTATCTCCGCAAGTGAAACAGTTTCTAGTGAGCAAAATGGCACTATCGGAAGAAGCTACAATGGTCGCTCGAGAGCTGGCGCAGCAAGGGCATCAAACCTGGTTGGAAGAGTTAGTCTCTAACAACCATCAAGTGAAGACCCGGCAGATAGAGCAAGTATTAAAGTAATCTGGCTCACATACCCACACAAAATAGGAGGATCTTAGCGTCCTCCTATTTGTTATACTGCGGACAGTTTAATCAGCCAGTCATGAAGGCCTATGAGTTTTAAGGATTTACGCGAATTTATCGACCACCTAGAACAGAAAGGTCGACTTAAACGCATTGCTCACCCTGTCGATCCCGCTTACGAAATGACAGAAATCAGTGACCGCACCTTGCGTGCTGGTGGCCCTGCACTGTTGTTTGAGAACCCAATTGGCTACGACGTACCTGTTTTGACCAACCTATTTGGTACACCAGAGCGTGTCGCGATTGGTATGGGACGTGAAGACGTTAAAGAATTAAGAGAAGTCGGTAAGCTGCTGGCTTATTTGAAAGAACCTGAGCCACCAAAAGGCTTCAAAGACGCATTGGAAAAATTGCCAGTGTTCAAGCAAGTATTGAACATGCCAGCCAAGCGCCTACGTAAAGCGGCGTGCCAAGAGGTTGTTTGGCAGGGGGACGAAGTCGATTTGGATAAAGTCCCGGTAATGAGTTGTTGGGCAGAAGATGTTGCGCCACTGCTAACCTGGGGCTTAACCGTGACCAAAGGTCCGAATAAGAAACGTCAGAACCTAGGCATTTACCGCCAACAGAAAATCGCCAAGAACAAAATCATCATGCGTTGGTTAGCTCATCGCGGTGGTGCGCTTGACCTACGTGATTGGATGGAAACCAATCCAGGTAAACCTTTTCCGGTTTCGGTTGCGTTTGGTGCAGACCCCGCAACCATTCTTGGCGCAGTAACGCCAGTGCCAGATACGCTATCGGAATACGCGTTTGCAGGTTTGCTGCGTGGCAGCAAAACTGAAGTCGTGAAGTCAGTTAGTAATGATTTGGAAGTGCCAGCGAGCGCTGAAATCGTGATGGAAGGCTATATCGACCCGAACGAGTTTGCTGATGAAGGTCCTTATGGCGATCACACTGGCTACTACAACGAAAAAGAAAAGCACCACGTGTTTACCATTACGCACATTACTATGCGTAAAGACCCTATTTATCACAGCACCTACACAGGCCGTCCGCCAGATGAACCAGCTGTATTGGGTGTGGCATTAAACGAAGTGTTTGTGCCGATTCTGCAGAAACAATTCCCAGAGATTGAAGACTTCTATCTACCGCCAGAAGGTTGTTCGTACCGAATGGCAGTCGTCACCATGAAGAAGCAGTACCCAGGACATGCCAAGCGCGTAATGATGGGCGTGTGGTCTTTCTTACGTCAATTCATGTACACCAAGTTTGTTATTGTGTGCGATGAATCGGTAAACGCGCGAGATTGGAATGATGTCGTCAAAGCCATGTCAGAGCATATGGATCCTGTACGTGATACCTTGATGATAGACAACACGCCAATCGACTCGCTCGACTTTGCTTCGCCAGTGGTTGGGCTTGGCTCTAAGATGGGCTTGGATGCGACCATTAAATGGGATGCTGAACTCGCGACACGAACCAAGGTTACTGAGCGTGACAATAAAGCGATTAACGAAGCGGATCTGGATGCATTAAAACAGCAACGCCCTGAGATTGTTGACGTCTATCTTCCAGTTACAGCAAACAACCAATTTGCTGTCGTGACTATGAAGAAAGACCAAGCTGGTCAATCCCAACAATTGATGGAATATCTATGGGGCTTCTTTGCTCAGTACACGGATAACAAATTCATCATTTTGTGCGACGATGACGTTAATGCACGAGATTGGAATGACATCATTTGGGCTGTGACAACTCGAATGGACCCAGATAGAGACACCATTCAAGTGCGTGGTAAGACTGAGTGTTCATCCAAATTAGGATTGGATGCGACCAACAAGTTCGAATCTGAAGTCACGCGCGAGTGGGGTACGCCTATCAAAAAAGATCCTAAACTTGTGGCTAAAGTCGATGAGATTTGGGACCAGTTAGGTATTCTATGAGTCATCAAGTCCACCTTCTACCAATGGACGTTACGTTTCCAGTAAAAGAAGGGGAGACGGTGTTGGAAGCTGCGCTCAACAACAATATTCGCTTCCCACACCGTTGCCAAGTTGGCGCTTGCGCCATGTGCATGTGTAAAAAGCTAACGGGCGAGGTGAGCTACCACCTCGAACCTATGCTAACCGAAAAAGAGCAACAGCAAGGTTGGATATTCCCTTGCCAAGCCTATACAGAAAGTAATTTAGTGCTTACTTTTGACGAGTAAGCGAGAGGAACACCATGACCATCCAATGTAAAGTAAAGTCTATTCAGCCGTTAGCTTGTAATACTTACCAAATCCTTCTTCATCCAGAATCACCAGTGCCTTTTAAAGCGGGTCAGTACCTAATGGTGGTGATGGGTGAAAAAGACAAACGTCCTTTCTCTATCGCGAGCAGCCCTTGCCGTCATGAAGGTGAACTTGAACTGCATATCGGTGCGGCGGAACACAACGCTTACGCTCAAGAAGTTGTCGAAGCAATGCAAGCGGCGCTTGAAACTGATGGTCAGATTGAAATTGATGCCCCGCATGGTGACGCTTGGGTTCAAGAAGAAAGTGAACGTCCACTATTATTAATTGCTGGTGGTACAGGTTTTAGTTACGTGCGCTCGATTCTGGATCACTGCGTAGCGCAGAACAAAACCAACCCTATCTATCTATATTGGGGCGCGCGCGATAACTGCCAACTTTATGCAAAAGAAGAACTGGTCGAGATCGCCGATAAGTTTACTAACGTTCACTTTGTTCCAGTAGTAGAAGAAGCACCTGCTGATTGGCAAGGTAAGGTTGGTAACGTGCTACAAGCGGTGAGTGAAGATTTCGAAAGCTTAGAAAACTACGATATCTATATTGCAGGTCGCTTCGAAATGGCTGGTGCAGCACGTGAACAGTTCACTCAGAACAAGAAAGCGAAGAGCGAACGTATGTTCGCAGACGCGTACGCATTCATTTAAATACGGCTTATGAGGCAGAAAAAGAGGGTTTTTTACCCTCTTTTTTGCTTTTTTGATGAAATAGTCATCGAACAGTCGGTTTTTTCCATTTTTTTCCAAAAAAGGGTTGCGAACGGATCTGAGTTCCCTATAATGCGCATCCACCGACACGGCAGACGCGATAAGGCTTCAGCAGGGTCGGAGAGGTAAAAAGCTTCTACGAAAATAAAATTGAAAAAGTGTTTGACACTGTCAATTAAATCGCTAGAATGCACCTCCGCTTTGAGAGAAAAACTTCTCGCAAAGCAAGCTCTTTAACAATATAGACCTATCAATCTGTGTGGGCACTCGTTGATGATAATCCAATTAGATACCTCGGTATCAAATTAGGTTTCAATGAAACGAAGTGACCATTGAATCGAAAGATTCAGCACAGTCAATTCA
>NZ_SHOE01000034.1:0-39620 GCF_012275705.1 Vibrio chemaguriensis | reverse complement strand
GTGGTTTTTTTTTTTTTTTCTTTTTTTTTTAATGCTACGGCGACCACCGAGTTCTACACAAGGATAATGAACAATTCTATGTGGGCTGGTTTTGTCGGACTATTCCTACTAAGTGGGTGTAGTCAATCTGTGCCGATTGTAAGGGAAGGTAGCTTTGACACAAAGAGTCAGGCGACACTCTATGGTTGGGTTTCTGTCGATGGATACTTTCCACCTTCGATTACGTCTCTTGATGTGGAAATATGTAAAGTGATTGAAAATCAGTGTCTTAGATCTGCATTGCAGCACTACCAAGGCGTTCAATTACCCGTACAGTATTCATTTTTAATTGCACCGATTCAAGCTGGTGACGGAAACATGAAGATAATTGGAAAGCTATACTCGAATGGGGAACTTGTAGCGGAAAAAGAAAAGAACTATTTATTTTCAGTGGAGGGAAAACAGGAAAACTTGATACTCGTGCCAAAAAAATAACCAGATGAAAAGTAATCGGTTACATTTAATTAGACCTTACTAAATTATTAAAAATAAAGATTTGCTCTTTCCTGTTGTGAAAGTTTTGTTGTTTTTTACAAACATTAATCACATGGTTTAAGTCATCGGGTCAGTTGTTTTTTAGACTTATACTTGTTGCAAAAATAGCATTCTTTATGATTATATCTCGCTCCTTGAACACGTTGGCTTGGCGTTTTAGGCTATAAAACATACAATTTTAAGATTTTGGAAATTTCAGTTTGTTCGATAAACGATACCATAATCTATTTAATTTTATTCTAATGTATAACAAAAATCCTAAACTTTAATAACGAAATGATATTTAAGTTTTGGCTAATAATAAACGCTATCTGATAAAAATAATAAAGACGGACAGCAGAGTTTACTAAGATAAACTTTTACCTTTAGGTAAGGGTAATGCTTAGGATATTCGCTAATTATTCGGGGGGTATGGTAAGTGATATGAACTTCTATGCTCTTTTCTTTGCTTCTTTAATTGATATAGCAGTACTTAGAAATAACAACAATCAAAGTATTGCTTTGAAAGTTTCTCAACACTCGTACTGAGAAACTCAAAATAATGAAGGGTAGAAAATGGATGTGTCAGGCCAACTAAACACAGAAAAGGTCGGCTCGAGCTCGCGAAAAATTCGTAGTTTTTCCCGCTATGAAAAATCTGACGAAGTATTTCACTCAGACCAATCTCACATTGTTGTCGTTCACAATGGTCAGCTTCGAGTTCAAACAGGTGATTGCACAATCGATGTTGCGGCAGAAAACGGGGTGTTTCTATCCCAAGGGGATTACTTATTCGAGTACTCGCCCTTAGACGGGGCATACAAAGCGTCGATTATAACCTACGACAACGAACTCGTTAGCCAGCTATTACAAAAGCACAGTGATCTTTTGATGATGCTGCCCAAGGTAGATAAAGTTTGTTCTGGCTTGTTTACTTTTGGTTTGAACATACTCGTAGAGCAAGTGCTTTCCAGCATGCAGACGCTTGAGCAACAGGCGTATCCAGATGCGATCATGTGCCTAAAATATGAAGAGTTACTCATTCTTTTGCTGCACGGCAAAGGAGGAGAATCACTCTATGCGTTGTTGTCACAACAAACTAACCGAACATCGGAACGGTTACGTCGATTTATGGAACAACACTATCTCAAAGAGTGGAAGTTGACTGACTATGCGCAAGAGTTTGGTGCTAGCTTAACGACTTTTAAAGAGCTATTTAATGAGCACTATGGCATTTCTCCAAGAGCTTGGATCAGTGAGCGCCGATTGTTGCACGCTCATAAACTCCTGTTGACGAGCAAGATGAGCATCGTGGATGTGGCGATGGAGGCTGGGTTTTCTAGTCAGTCTTACTTTACGCAGAGTTACCGCCGTCGTTTTGGAACGACGCCAAGCCGTGTACGTTCGGGAGACGATCAAGTAGCTATCGCGAAATGAAATGACTTGGGACTAAAATTTTCTGACTAATTTTGAAAGTCACTCATCAGCGTAAATTCTATTATGCGTCATGTAACAACGAACGATTAAAAATTATTACACCTCTTTCTTTCTGGATCGTTCGAGAGGGGTGCGGAGACGAACATAAATGAAAAAGCAGCATTGGCGACGCCGTTCGCTTTTTCCAGACAGCATTGTGACACAACGGAAAGTGACTGTTTTGCAGAGAGGAGCTCGATATGAAAGTGCTTCTAAATCAACGCAGGATTTCAATGTTGTGCACGTCAATCACCGACAATTGTTGAGTGAAGGCGTCATTAATTATGAACAGTTATCTTTACTTCAGCGCTTGTTGGATAGAAGCGTCGTCGATAGCCTGTGCGCAAGCCAGTTGGTGAAAACGTATCAAAAGCTCGGTGCGTCGCTTGACCGATTCGCCATGCGTTTATTTTTGGAAATTGGGTCGCAGCTCAGTGATAGCCGCACACTCGTGACCTTTGAACAAAGACTGGAATACATCAACGCGCGTCTTGGTTTTCGCTTCAATTTAGCGGTACCAAAAACGTTGATGCTTTGTTTTCATTTATCTCTAAACGAGTGGATTAACCGTCAAGTTGATCAAAGCGCTTTGCATGCCTCCATTAAAGTGGAACAGCTTATCAATCAGCTCGATATTCAAAAGGAATATTGGTCGAAACTATCGGGAGAGGACACCAGTGCGGTGTTTGTACAACAGCAACTCGATTTAATTGAGCGCCAACAACACCAGTTGAAAGATCAACTCGGGACGTTGAGCGAACAACAGATGCAAGTGATTGAATGTCATCGTTCGTTAATTGAGAAGTGGCAACCGTCCCTAGACGAGCTTAAAGGGTTCGCAGAGTACACTTCTACGACTGCTCAGTTTATCTCTGAGTGGAAAAAGTGGTGTTCGGAAGTTCGACTTGAAGCTCCTGAGCTGAACGAAGTCTGGGATGCATGTGATGTGGTTTACAACGACCAAAATGCGGTTGCGAAAGTATGGCAGTGGTTCAAGAGCATGCAAATTGTTGGCGATATTGATCACTACTATTTTGACACTCAAAGCGGCCAGTGCGGCCAGGCTTGCAATCACCTCAGCCAGATTTAAATAGGGCGTTAAATGTTAGATAAGATGATGAAATCTTTAGCGGAAACGCTAAAGGTAGGGGATTTTATTGCCTCAGAAAATGGCTCTTACAACATCGAGGTTGATCAGTTGTCACTGACCATCAAACAACACGCATCATGGTTTTTATGGGAAGCGGCTTTACCCTTCCAGTTTAAAGAGCATCTAGATTATCAACAAGAACAAGCGTTACAACGTTGCATGCAGCTCTCATTAAAAACAATCCGTGAAGATGGCTGCGTACTAACAGCGAATGATGATCAGCAGCTGATTTTACAAAGCAAAGTGAGGATCGAGGACTGTTCGATTGAGCTGTTCTCTTCTTTGCTTTCCAAGCACGTTAATCTATGTGAGCGTTATATGGCATTATTGGAGCAAGAGCGCGTGAACCACACGATTAATCATAATGTGTGGTTGCCATGATGCGAAAAGTCTTTCCGAACATTAGACGTGCTGCCACTAAGATACTGTTGTGTGCTGTGAGCTTTGCTCCGTTGGGATTCGCACAAGCAACAGACTTACACTGGCCCGAACAACCATTCCGATACTATGCAGATAACGACTCATTAAAAGAGTTGTTGAATAACTTTGGCGCAAACTATCGCGTTTCGGTTTCGGTGAGTGACAAAGTTAATGATCGAGTGAGTGGACGTTTTACTCCTGATGATCCGGCTGAGTTCCTCGATTACTTGTCGCAAGTCTATAACTTGATGTGGTATTTCGATGGTGCCGTCTTACATGTCTATAAGGCGACAGAAACGCGCTCACGTTTACTCCAATTAGAATTATTGACCGCCAGAGAGCTACGAAGCACGTTAATTTCCACTGGAGTGTGGGATTCGCGCTATGGGTGGAGAGCCGCTGAAAGTAAAGGGTTGGTTTATCTTGCAGGTCCTCCACGTTATGTCGACTTAGTTGTACAAACGGCCGAAGCATTAGAAACGCGCCTGCTGCAGAAATCGAATTCAACCGACGAGTTATTCGTTGAAATAATTCCTTTGAAGTACGCTTCTGCAACGGATAGAGAAATTGCATATCGAGATCAGACCATTACGGTTCCGGGTATCGCATCGGTTTTAAAGCGAGTCGTGTCTGGTGTTCAAACTCAAGTGACGAGTGCGTCGAACAAAGAAGTTACCAGTTCAGATAAGCCTGTAAAAAGCAATAAAACCGCCTCAGTTCATGGCGGAGCAACGGTTGAAGCAGAGCCGGGCCTTAATGCGATTATTGTTCGTGATACTCAAGCGCGATTACCGCTCTATCGCAAACTGGTCGCTCAATTGGACCAACCGCAATCAAGAATTGAAGTTGCATTATCGATTGTCGACATCAGTGCCAACGATTTAAGTCAGTTAGGCGTGGATTGGCGAGCGGGAGTGTCTGTCGGAAATAATCGAATTGTTGATATCAAAACAACAGGGGATGTGAGTTCGGGTGATGTGACTCTCGGCAGCGGACAAAATTTTAAGTCTTTGCTTGATTCAACCAATCTGAATTACCTGTTGGCTCAAATCCGATTATTGGAATCTCAAGGCAGTGCTCAAGTGGTTTCAAGACCAACACTGTTAACCCAAGAAAATGTCGAAGCGGTACTGAACAACAGCAGCACGTTTTACGTCAAGCTGGTTGGTAAAGAGACCGCAGCACTGGAAGAGGTCACGTATGGCACGTTACTGAGAATTGTCCCGCGTATCGTTGGTGACAGGTTTGCTGCCCGACCAGAAATCAATCTGAGCCTTCATCTCGAAGACGGGGCAAAGATTACCGATGGTGGTGTCGACGACCTTCCTTCCGTTCGTAAAACTGAAATCAGTACCTTAGCGACGGTGAAGCAAGGACAGAGCTTGCTCATCGGTGGTGTTTATCGAGATGAAGTGAGTCATCAGTTACGTAAAGTACCACTGTTGGGAGACATCCCATATTTAGGTGCGTTGTTTAGAAGTAATACCAACACTAAACGCCGCACGGTGCGCATGTTTATTCTAGAACCGCGAATCGTTGTGGATGGTATTGGCGATAGTGTGTTGATTGGTAATGAGTACGATCTGCGACCAAGCATTGGCAAGCTCAACAACATTTCCAACAACAGTGCTGAATTTAAATCGGTCGTCGAAGTGTATAGCTGCACATCAAAGACTCAAGCAGAGCGCTATCAGCAAGACTTATTGTCACAGCAACAGTCGTCTCAATTGACGCAGTGCCAATTACCGACAGGGCAAAAGGGTTGGCGTGTAAAAGTATTGGAATGCGATGACTCACAAAGTGAGTGTGTGCGTCCATCAGAGGAGCCTTAACCGCGATGCAGCAATGGAAAATTCGTATTTTATCAGGCGTGCATTCCGGAGTTGAAGTCACCTTACCTGAGGGCGCTCTTGTGCTTGGCAGTGACGACTTTATCGCAGATCTCGTGCTGTCTGATGCTGGGGTCGAAGCTAACCATTTCACGTTGGTTTGCCAGCAAGACTCGGTCATTTTACGAGGCTGCAAAGAGGCAAATATTAACGGTGAAAACATCTCTGTTGAAGATGATGGGATCGAGTTGTCACGCCATGCCGTTGTCTCTGTAGGTGTTGTGAAGTTCGCACTGGGGTACGCAGAAGATGCGTTAATCGTGAGTAACGTCAGCGACGAATCTAGCGAACAGGATACACCTGTTGTTGCTGTACAACGCTCTAGCTGGAAAAAAACAACGCTCATCGCCTTGCTTTGTAGTTTTGTCCCGAGTGTCATTTTTGCTGGTATGTGGTACAGCCAAGCTAACGGAAACAATAATGAAACTGTCACAGAAGCAGAACCCATTGTTTTAGTGCGCAACATCTTAGGCGAGCTCAAACTTAGCGACGTTCGTGTGGAATGGAATGCCGCCGCACGCCAAGCGGTTTTGGAAGGCTATGTTGAAGATCGAACTCAGAAACTCGATCTGCTTGGTCGAATTGATGTATTAGGTATCAATTACAAAAGTGACTTAAGAACGATGGAAGAAATCCGTCGCGGGGTTCGATTTATTTTACGAAACCTCGGCTATCACCAGGTGAAAGTCGAAAATGGGGATGAGACGGGCACACTGTTACTGACGGGTTATATCGATGATGCCAGCCGCTGGAACCAAGTTGAGCAAATTTTAGAGCGAGACGTACCGGGCCTAGTAGCGTGGAAGGTCGAACTGCAAAGAGCGGGTGCCTACATGGATACGCTAAAAGCCTTATTGACGGATGCGGAGCTACTGAAAAAAGTCCAGTTGGTTACCAGCGGTGATCGCATCGAAGTACGCGGGGAACTTGATGATATCGAAACGACTCGATTTTACGGTGTGACTCGAGACTTCCGAGAACAATATGGTGAAAAACCATATTTAGTTTTGAAATCCATACCTAAGGTGAGTAAAGGCACCAACATCGATTTCCCGTTTCGTAGCGTTAACTTTGGTCAGGTTCCATATGTGATTCTGACCGATAACGTTCGTTACATGGTTGGTGCAAGAACGCCTCAAGGCTACCGCATATCCAGTGTTACGCCTGCTGGCATTGAGCTGGTCAAAGGCGGGCGGGTGATAACAATAGAACTCGGATACGAGGGCGAGACGAACAATGACAAATCTTGAACAAATTTTAAATAACGGCAAAAACGGTGCGGAAGTGCACAAGATTAAGAGCAAGCTCTTAGAAGCACAAGCGATGGTGAAACGTCAGTTGGATTTAGGATGCTCACCACAGCAGTACAAATTGCTACTCAAACAGTATGAAGCTTACACCGCCGCACATGCGGTCGTTGAATCATACGAAGCGAACTAAAAATACGAGGAAGTCTTATGTCATTTTACGATGCTAGTAACAGTGTAAACCTTGATGATGTTAAAACTAAGTTAGAAAAACAAGCGAAAGATGCCAACACAGAAGTGACGACTGCCATCAAGAACCTAGAAACAAACGCCGATGATCCATCTAAGCTGGCTGAACTTCAGCACGCGATCAACAAATGGTCTGTTGTTTACAACATCAATGCGACCACCACTCGTGCGATTAAAGATGTGATGCAGTCGATTCTCCAGAAGGTATAAAGCATGGAACGAGAAATGCGCCAATTGCTGGCTGAAATCGCGCTGATGGCAACCGGTATGCATCGTCATCAAGAAGCTAATACGATAGCGGACGGCCTTGAAGCAAGCTCCGGTTCTGAAGAGACCGTGGTGATGATTCGTGCAATGAGCCTCATGAATAAAGGCTTGTACGAAGAGGCTCATCAATTGCTCGAACCACTTTGCAACGCCTATCCAGATCTGATCAGTTTAGCGGCCCTTGCTTCCGCCAAAGCTGGTTTATTGAGCAAAGCGGAAAGTTGGGTAGAACTCGCATCACAGGGAAGCGAAGAAAGCCAAGCATTTGCAGCAAGCTTTTCTCAGGACATTAGGAACCTTGGATGATCGTTGATTCAAGTAATCTAACTCTTCAGCCTCAACCTCTGCGCCAATCGGAGTCGCGCCATTATGAGCGGAGCGATGAAGATAAGATGAATATGCTCATGGAGCGTAATGCCAAGCAAGCGGAAGCCTCACACGCCTCTCCAAAAGAGACGTTAGAGAAAACAGAAGCGAAACTGGCGGACATCAAAGCGTGGTATGAATCACTAAAAGAGGCAGATGTTGTCAGTAAACAAAGCGTCTTATCGTCGTTGAATGAAGCGTTCTCCGATCCTCAAGTTAAACGAGAGGCAATGTGGTACGCCTTTTATGAGGCGAAGAGTGCAAAGGGCACCGAACACCCGCAAGCCGATTTATTAAAGGTGTTGAAGCAGGAGTTGCTAGGGGATTTTTCGGGCCAGCTTATTGCCGAGCCACCTGTCGATAAAGCAGCACTTAAAGAAATGTTGGCGCAGCATTTTCCACTTGGTGCCCAGAAAGAACAAGCCTTGTGGCACTGCTGGGCTGAGTTGAAGTCGTTACCTGATATGGCATCAACACTGGACATGGTTCGTGATGAGCTTAGCTTCATGATTCAAAAAAATGCGATGGTGAAAAACATCGTGACTCATAGTCACAAGTTAGATTTGTCTTAGGAGTACATATGATAAACACGCAGTACACCGAGGTGATGCAAACCAACATTGATAAGTTGCAGGATGCACAAGTCGAGGACGGTTTAAGTGAACGTTTCGAACAAGCTATGTCGGTTCCCGAGGCGAATAATGGCTTGGAGGGCGGTTTGCTCGAAAACATCAGCGAGTTAAAAAATACTATCGATAACGCGAAAAGTAACCTGCAAGACAACATGAAGATGGTGGGTGATGATCCGGCGCAATTACTGCAAATGCAGTGGGCACTGACGCGCATTACTTTTCAAGAAGAGCTGATCGCGAAAACCGTGGGTAAAACCACACAAAATGTAGAAACCTTATTGAAGGCACAATAGTGATGATGAATAAAATGAGAGCGGTTTTCATCATGCTCACGTTGTTTCTGGTGGGGTGCCAGACCGAGCTGTACACCAACGTAACTCAGAAAGAGGGGAATGAGATGTTGTCGATCTTATTATCCGAAGGTGTCGTTGCAACAAAAGAACCTGACAAAGACAACACCGTCAAGTTAATGGTAGACAGTTCTCAAATCGCCTTCGCGGTAGACGCGCTGAAGCGAAAAGGGTATCCAAGAGAGCAGTTTTCTACATTGAAAGAGGTGTTTCCCAAAGACGATTTGATCTCGTCGCCATTAGCAGAACGAGCACGTTTGGTGTACGCGAAATCTCAAGAACTTTCTTCAACCTTATCTCAGATTGATGGCGTGCTGGTGGCACGTGTTCATGTTGTTTTGGAAGATCAAGATCTACGTCCAGGAGAGCGTCCAACTCCTGCGTCTGCCTCTGTGTTTATTAAACACGCGGCGGATATTGCGCTTGATTCGTATGTTCCTCAGATTAAATTATTGGTGAACAATAGTATTGAGGGGTTGAATTACGATCGAATCAGCGTAGTGATGGTACCCTCATCAGAGGTACGAGTTGCTACTCAAAACAATCAATTTAAAAGCATTTTGTCGGTTCAGGTCACCAAAGAGACGGCGAATAATCTTATCGCCATTTTGGTGTTCTTGGTAGCTGCGCTTATCGGTTCAAATATCGCTACTTTTACTTGGTGCCGCAGGAACACAAAGCGTGGTTAAACCAGAAACACCACTCGCGCAGGTACAACATCAGTTTAACTACGCGCCTTGCCAATACATCCATAAAAGTTGGATAGAACAGAAACAGCCTTGGTTACTAAATATTGAAGGTTGGAGAGATAACCCCATGTTTAACCAATGGTGCATAAATGAGTGGGCGTTATCTCCAGTTCCAGAGACGGCTTTTAACAAACCTTGCCATAGCTTGGCGTTGCTCCCAGCGGATGCGTTGAACCAACTCGTACTGATGGTGGGCGGAGCTTTACATTGTGTGGCAATGCGAGGCGTTGTTTTAAAACATCCGAAACAGGTTTTGAACAACGTCTTTGGATTGGAAGGCGCTCGGTTCTTGATTCAAAACGGGCCGATGTTGTTATCCAGTTGGCCGCAAGGTTGGCAACATCCGTTGCCAGAATCATTGGATGAGCGGTCTGTTGAAGCAAAAATGCAAGCGCTTGGGTACTCCTGGATAAGGTTTGTTTTAGTTAACTCGCCAGAAGACATTGTCCTGCGTTGGCAATTCAAACTAGAACAGCAGCTCAGCGAGAGTACGGAAATGGCTAGCTGGTTGGCAAAAGATCAGCGAGATCTGGCGTATCGACTCACAAAAAAAATTGCAAAACAGGTTATTCCCCAATGGTTTCATTTGTTGAAATAAAAACAGACAACTTGCAGCTGGCACCTGGCTTAAAGGTGCTGAAAGCGAAAGATTATGCCAGTTATCTTGATTCGCAACACTTAGTTGAAGCCGCGAACTCCAAAGCTGAAAGCATCATTGCTAATGCCCAACAAGCCTACGAAACTGAAAAACAACGTGGTTATCAAGATGGTCTCGCACAAGCCAAGATTGAAAATGCGCAAACGATGGTTGAAACCCTAGCGCGTTGTAATGATTACTATCAGCAAGTCGAAGAAAAAATGACAGGCGTGGTGTTAGAAGCGGTACGTAAGATCATCGATACCTTTGATGATGTCTATACCACGGTGAGCGTCGTGCGAGAAGCGTTGCAATTGGTGAGCAACCAAAAGCAGGTCATTTTACATGTCCATCCAGAGCAGGTTGTTGATGTGAGGGAAAAGGTGGCTGGTGTATTGAGTGATTACCCTGAAGTCGGTTACGTTGACGTGGTAGCAGACGCTCGCTTGAAAAATGGAGGCTGCATTCTGGAAACTGAAGTCGGGATCATCGACGCCAGTATTGATGGACAGCTGCATGCATTAAAGCAAGCGATGGTGAAGCAACTCAGCGAGCGTAAAATTACGATTCATGAATAAATCTTAAAAAACTCAGTACTTGCTGAGTTTTTTCATTTTAATGCCTTTAAACAAAAAAAATCCGACCATTTCTAAAATATTCACTGCCATAAATCCTTAAGAATACACCTAAGAAAGCTGCTTAGGTGATAAGTGTTGCAACCAAGCAGCGCCTCTAAAACAACAAAAATAGGATTATTTAGTCGAATGGCTAATGGATTTATAACTTCTTTACTGACAGATTTTGCCAGCCGCTGCCAACTGGAGTCGCTGGTTTTTGATGAGGATGATTGTTGTCATCTACTCATTGACCAAAACACAGCAATCACAATTCGCGCACAAGAAGATCGCCTGACACTTATTGGGCTGATTTCAGGCGATAAGCCGAGTGATGATGTTTTGCATCAACATATGAAAGATGCCTTAACGCAAGGCTCTCCAGCGGTATTCTGGGAGGCAGAAACGGGATACATCGGTTTCACACACCTGCACCAGCAACTGTTAACTGCTTCTTTTCTTGATGAATCATTAGCGAATTTCATCGAATGGCTAAAAAGTGCGAACACGCAAAAAGTAATCAATAAAACAACCGAAGTCCCGGTAACGAGTACTACTCATTTTTCCACATTAAGGGTTTAAAACATGATCAGTTTTGGAAGTGTTAGCGCATTGCAGGCTGCCATGCCGCAAGCTCGCAACGAGATACTAAACGAAGGCAAGCTGAGTATTGGTGGCAAAGAATATCAAATCAACGCAGCGACCCAAGAATTTACTCGTACCAATCCTACTAATGGTGCGGTAGCGCGATTTTTTGAAGCGACAGGAAAATTGTTTCGCGAAGGCAGCTCACAATCGGTTGCGAAAGCCCTTACAAAAGCCGTATTTGATAATGAGCAAGGCCAAGCTCAGCGTTTACGAGCTGCTTCTTCTGTTGAGCATGGACAAATGTTCTTCAAAGATGGAAACATAAAAACCGCATCAGATGTATTAAATGCATTCGCAAAATTGGATAGCAAAACGGTCCAATCGCACTCTGCTGAGCTAAACCAGTTAGCGGAGCGAGCAATGACAGAATCAATGCTAGAAACCGATTCTGGTAAAAACCTCACATCACTGATTGGAGAAAGTGCAGCGAAGTCGCTTGCTGTACGTGTAGTAAAAGACTACGGCGGTGGTGTGTCTGCAGCGCAAAAAAATCCAGCAGGTAGCATCAATCAAATGCAAGCGGTGTTTGATATGGAGGTGATGCATCTTAAATCGGCGCAACGCCATATCGAAGGTCTAGCAAGCACCGATCTAAGCCAAGGTGTATACGCTGAAGGACTGGCAGAGGACGCGTTTAACAAAAGTGGCGTCACCGATAATGTCGAACGAGCTGCGGCGTGGATCATTAATGCTTCTAACTCTAAAGGAAACGATGCCGAAAACATTACGTCTTTACTTAAAGAGTACGCGTCTAATGGTAAAGACTTATTGAATATGGACAACTTAAAAGAGCTACACGCTCGATTGGTACCTGATGTTGAACGTGACTACCGAGGGCCAAATATTTCGGGTGGTACTTTGCCTTCAAGTATTGGCGGTGAGGGGATGCTAAAGCAGCACATTGAAGGATTTTTGAAAGAAAACCCAGTGGCGGATAAAGATCTGGGTAAACACTTGTTTGCAGGAGTCATTGGGTATCACGGGTTCACCGATGGAAACGGTCGCATGGGACGCATGCTATACGCGATAGCAGAACTTCGTAACGACTCATTCAATCCTTTGGCTATGAACGCAGAGAACAGCCTTCACGGCATCAAGTAATTTTTCTCTTCTATTCAAATTTTAGAGCGGCGATTGCCGCTCTTTTCTTATTTCTTTATCCAACTTACTCTTCATTTTTCTACCTCGCTAAAACGGCTAATAGCAATAAAATTGAGACGTTTAAATAAAGCTCCTGTGTCTATCACGCCATAAAATCGCTCTTATCCTTATGAGCTTATTTAAATAAGCCGTTATACCCAAGTCGTCTCGCTGCATCAGATATTTCGAGGCTACTTAGGTATATTAAATTAGACAGGACACAACATGGATACAGGAAAGATTAATATGCTTCTCTCTGAATTGGGAGAAGTGCTGAACCTTGAGCGCGTGACAGCGTATGACGATCAAATGTGGTCACTGCATTTTGCTGAAAATAACAGTGTCGATGTTCTGCTCGTGGAAGAAAAAGGCGAGTTGTTGATTTCTAAAAACCTGCACATAGAACAAGAGGATATTACGTTAGACAAACTTCAAGTTTTACTTGAATACAACTTCTTATATCGAGAAACCGGCGGTGTGCAGTTTTGCGTTAATCCAACCACTAAAGATGTGGTTCTTCAGGTTGCCATTGCGGCCGAAAGTGAACTCACCAACATCGCTAATTTGATGATTCAACTGAATGAGCTAGTGGATACTTGGGCTCAGTTATTTCAGAACAATACGGTCGTAGATTTTAGCCAAACAGACGTACACGCATTTATTCAGGTTTAAGGCATCAAACATGGTCAATATTAATACATCACACATGCATTCGTTGAGTCAGTTAACGTCCCATTTGGCGACACAAAATCAATCTGACGATAAAGAGGTTAGAGCGCATAATGGCAAAGATATTTTTGTTAAAGAAGGGGCACCCAAAAACAAAAGCGTCAGCGCGCGTATTAGCCACCAGAATAAAGCGAAAGACATTGTGGTGAATCTGCTCACGAAGCAGGGCATTCCTAAAGACGTTGCGAAGCTGATGCTGCAAAATGTGTTGAACGGTGAAAACAAGTTAACGCTTGGTAGTCTGAAAAATCTTGAGAGATTGTCGTCTGGTCCTAGCTCACATTGGCCAGCCGCACAAACGGCCTCTTCTTCCAAAGCGAATAAAACCTCATCGAGTGTAGCGCTGATCAACGAACATAAAACTAACCTTCAAAAGCTTGGTGATTTTGCCTGTACAGACTTAAATACATTTGGTGTAAAGGGTTCGCAGTTTTATGAAACCAAAGGAAAGCCTAGACTAGAAGCGCTTCACGCGAATCAAGCGCGAATCATGCAAGATCAACGAGCTACTATGTCCGCAAACGGAGTTCAAGCTGCAGCACAAAGAGGAACCGCACCGCAATTAAGCACTCTACAAAACATTGCTAAGGCAGTACAAAACGCGAAAGCCGGCTGCTGTACTACATTTGCCTTTGCTGCCGCTGCGGAGATGATTCAAGGCATGTCAGGCACACCTGAAGGTGAGCCTAAAGTAGAAGTGGTTGCGTTTAAAAAGGGTCATTCAGGTACACACCTTTATGTACTGGTTGGTCGACAAGAGGGGAGTGATATCAAAGATCCATCAACATGGAGTAAGGATGTGAAAATTGTTGACCCTTGGGCCACATCCGCATTCGGTGCACCAATGTTTGGAGATGCGCAACGACCACCTGTTTCGAATATGTTCCCGCCAACAGAAGTCATTTTTGATAGCCATAAACTGGGTTAGTCACTCTGCAAAAGAAGTGAGCAAACACATAATACTAATCTTCTAACCTTTATTGAAAGAGCAGCCCTGAGCTGCTCTTTTTTATTACTCTGGCAACTCATTTTCACAGCGAGATTTCTGCGGAAAACCTCACAATGAAGGCGAAAAAGTGACAAAAATAAAGCCATTACCGACATCGTTCAATCTGCAATCGTTGTTCAATAGAGTTATTGAAACAAAAGGAAAAAGTTATGAACACGATTCAACAACTGCTCTTGGAGTTTTGCCAACTCAATGAGTTACCCGAACTGAATTTTGAAGACAATGAACGTTGTCAGCTACTGGTCGACGACCGCTACATGCTGTATTTCATCGCGACAGATACGGATGACTTAATGTTGTCCGTGACTTTCGGAGGATTAGAAAAATCCGGCGAACAACGACTAAAAGGTTTAGAGCTGCTTGCTCATGCTAATTATCAGGGCATCGGTAGTGGCAGTCTTGCACTTGCTTTAGCCCCAAATGGTCGACAGCTTGTCTTAGCGGGACGTAAACCCGTTGAGCACCTAAACACGACGAATCTTACTGCTTGGTTTCATGAGGTTATTGAACAGACTGAATTGTGGCAAGCGCGTTTTGCAATGTTGGATCAAGCGATTCCAACCACCCCTAATCATGAACAAGCACATGTTCAATCACTTCGTGTGTAGGAGAGAAAAATGGTCAATACAACGCAAAAAATTAGCCAAAGCCCAGTACCTGATCTAGAACAGTTTCGTGCAGTCGCTGCGCAAAAAGATGACCGAGTGATCAGTAAAAGAGGTGAGGTAAAAGAACCTTCAACGTTCCACAAAGGTCACAAGTTTGCTTCTATCCACGAAGGCGTGTTGAGAAGCAAATACACTAAGTTTTTCCAAGAAAACATCAAAACTCACCTTGATTTAAAGCAGGCGCTACTTAAGCAAGAAAAACCTGAGGTTGCGCTGTTGGCTTACTCCCTAGTGAGTCCTTCTGGTTATCGCGGTGAGCCGCTTACTGAGCGCAAAATCTTAGAAGTTGTCAGCTTGTTGGATGAAGTCAAGGTGAGCAGCGATACGTACCAGCAGCTTAAAAATACGTTTGACGCGATCAGCAAAGATCCGCGTATGCAGGTGAGTTTAGAGGCTCAGTACCCGGGGAAAATGGATGGTTTTGGTGCCGAACTGTTACAGATGGGCAAAGAAAAACTGAAAGGTTCTGGCGTTAATGCAGTCATCAACCTAGCCTTGCCTGGCGTAGGGCTATTAATTTCAACAGGACGCGAGCTGCACAAAGCGGCAGTCAATGGCGATGCTGAAGCTTACCACCATCAGCTGGAGCAAATTTCGCAGCTTCCAGGGCGAGACCAACGTCTCTCTATGCCGATGCAACAAACATTGGCTCAAGGTCATGCAATGTTATCAGCTGAAGGTGCAGTTGGGGCAACATTGGGCATGGCGACAGGGAGCTTGGGTACTTTTGGTGTGAGCTCCGTAGCGACAGCGGGTGTTACGCCGATAGCAAAAGAAGCCATTGGTTCGGCTGCCACGACTGGCATCATCAGTGGTGGTAGTTTTGTTGCGAACCAAGCTGGAGCATACGGACTAAATACAGAAGTCAAAGAACAACTCATGCAAGGTGAGATGTCTGGTGTTTTACCAAGGCTTGAAGTTTCTAATGCCAAAGGAGACTTTACCTTCAGCATGCAAGATCCAGCTTCTGTACGCGCATTGATGGCGTACCTTGGCCCTAAAGAGAACACGGCGATGACATCACCTCAAGCGCCTAAAGAAGCACAAGAGATGGAAGCTGCTCGCTTAACGTTGAAAAAGATGTTGGGCTCAGAGCCAGGTGAACACTTAGTCCCTGACGTTGATTCTATCTTGAAGCTAAGTCCAGAAGATGCGCCAAGTAAAACTGAGGCAACTGCTCATAGTGCGTTTAAAAAGCTGTTGGGCGAAGATTGGGATTGGCTCATGCCTGCAGTTCGAGCGATCGATAAAGGTGAGGCGAGTCAAATCAATGAAAAGCTGACTTACAAACTGCCACTTGATGCCGAAAATGGACGAGTATACCTTGATAAATGCCCAAACCTGAGTGACGCTCAGTTGGATGCATTAGATAAACTGGGCTCACCAAGTCAATTGCGACTGATGTACTTAGCGGAAGGTTGGGTTTAATTGAAAGTAAGGGAGCAGATGCTCCCTTACCGTATATGATGTTTTGCCAGATGTTTATCTAGGCGTTAAATTGGCCTACTGATTTCGCTTAAAAAAGCGCTCGGCATTAGCAAATAGAGATTCACAGTGCTTTTTCTGCTTGTCGTAGTCAGCTGAACCCTCTGGCATTGCGTCTAATACTTCTTTTGCGCTGTGGTATTCTTTTACCATCAACTCAAATTTATCTTCATAATTGCTTTTTTTATTCTTTTTTTGAAAGCTATCTCGTTTTTTTCTCATTTTTATTCCTCTAGAGCGTGTATATAAAAGGTCAATCTAATTAACCTCTACTTTTATAGGAATAACGAAGTCAAAATGGTTTAAATTAAGTCTAAATATTCCATTGTCATCGCGCTGATTAATATATTTCACCGCTAATGACTATTCCTAAATAGTGATGATATATACACGAAGTGGCTATGCGCGTTATGTCTTATTTTGACGATTACTGTTTGTTTTTATAAGGTTAAATTCCTTATAAACCTATCGATGTAAAGACAGCGCGTTGTGATAACCATGCTATGAGAGCTAACTCTCGTTCGTATTTAAATCAAAACTGAGGCTATTTAATGGAAGATAAAGAATAAGTTGCTACAGGAGTTGAGTAACGAAATGACTCGAAAGAAAACTAAGAAGAGACTCGAACTAAATATTTCATCAATAGCTCACGGTTAGGAGCTGAGCTCACTATACACCGATTATAAGAAATAGATAGGACTTTCTATTTTTCTTCAGACAAAACTGCCCATAAAGGAAGCTTGCGCGTTGCAAAGCAATACCTAAAGATACAAAGGCATGCGTACATGCCTTTGTATTTGTGCCTAGCACACTTGGCGCTATGGTAGGTAGGCGCCGCCACATACTGGATTGTATGTGCCCGTGATATGTCCGCTTTTTTCACTTGCCAAGTAGCTCACGGTGTTTGCTACGTCTTCAGGTGTGGCAATTTTCTGCGTTGGTGTGAACATTCGAATGGTTTCTTTAAACTCTTCAGGAGCACCTTTTGTTGCGTCTGTTTCTACAAGGCCCGGAGCAACGACATTAGAGGTAATCCCGAAAGGACCAAGTTCTTGAGCGAGGTATTTACTAAAGCTATCAAGTGCACCTTTTGCACTACCATGAGCAATAAAGCTTGGTGCAGGAGCTTCTGATAAGGTGCTAGAGATAAAAATTAAGCGACCAAACTGGTTGGCTTTCATGTTTTCTACCGCCAATTTTGCCGTTTGATATGCAGCGTGCATTTCGTCATTTAGCTTTTGTGCAAACTCTTCCCACGACTGCTCAGTGAAAGGTTTAGCGGTAAAGCTCATGTTTGCGTTTGAGACAAGAACATCAACGCCACCATGTTCATTTGCGATGCTTTCGAACATCCCTTGTATTTGTGCGTCATCTCGAACGTCAGCTTTTAAAGTGTACGCCTCACCACCGGCGTTTTGAATTTCTTGAGCTAACGCTTCCGCGACCGCAGCACTATTTACGTAGTTGATAAAAACTCGGTAACCATCTGCAGCGAGTGCTTTTGCTGTTGCTGCACCAATTCCACGAGCGCCACCTGTAATTAAAGCATTGCGTTTTGTCATCGTATTTCTCCAAGGTTGAGCCTGACTGTTAAACCAGCTTCTGTCGCAACGTACGCTGATAAGTTAAATTTGTCCGTTAAGCTTGCGTAAGTTCGCTACCACGCTAGAAAGTTGCTGTTTGCTGTTATCTAGGTCGGCATCAGCAAGGTTCTGTTGGGCTTCTTGCAGTACTAGCGAAGCGATATTTGCACATGTATCAACGGTGTCTAAAGATTTTTCTGTTAGCACGACTAACTTGCTTCGACTATCCGTTGGCGAAGGTTTCCTCTCTGTCCAACCGCGCTTTTCAAGCCCATCAATTGAGCGACTGACGCTCGATTTTTCTAAGTACAACAGTTCACAAATCTGACTTTGAGAAAGGGCACCGTTGTTTCGCAACAGCAACACGACACCCCATTGTTCTGCTGTCATATCAATACCAGCATCTTTGAAGCGGGTAGTGAGTAATCGGTTAAACAGGCGACTAGCAAGCCCCGTAAGGTGACCGAGAGACTGATGATGGTTGTATTGGGACATGGAAAATTTCACCAAATAACATGAACGAACAATATGGTTGTATACACAACTATATTGGGCGATGTCAAATTCGTTTGAAGAAAATGCTACTAGCTTGTGCTTATCGTTGGGTTGATGTGTCAGATTGAGATGCTAATGAAAATTGGTGAGGTAGCTTCGAAAACTTTGGCCAGTCAAGTTGTTTGCGATTGATGCGCCGAGTTGGGGAGCTGGCTTCAATAAAGGTAGGGGAGTTGCAGTCCTCTCTTTATTTATTCAGTTTAAATGTGTTTTTTTATCTACATTACAGATGGTTAGGTTTTAATTCTCTTCATTCAAAACACTTTTCTCAAGAAGTTCATGATAAATCAATGAGATTGATCTTTTTTGATTGGCAATGATCAAATGTATCTTTACTAAAACTGTACGGTACAGTACAGTTTGTGAAAATCATAAAATGGGTTTCAAACATGAAGAAGAAAGTTATCGCCTTGTCGCTTGTTGTTGGTTCGTTATTTGCTGCTGGCTGTGCCTTATACCAGCCGAATACTGTAATGACGGATAACGCATATGTTCATTCAGACGTTACGGCCATTTCACCTGAGGTTGGGGGGCAAGTAAGCGAAATCTTTGTCAAAGATAACCAGTGGGTAAGAGAAGGAACTCCTTTGTTTGTCATTGATGATGAAGACTTTATTGCCAACCAAGAAATTGCTCGAGCAGCACTAGATGTTGCGAAATCTGAGCTTACTGCAAATCAAATCAAAACGGATATGCAGTTAATGAAAATTGAGCAGGCGAAGCAAGGTATTCGCCGCGCGAGTGCAAATGCCGAACACCAAGCGGCGGAGTTTCAACGTCTTTCTCGTTTGGTACAAAAGCAATCTGTGAGCAAAAATCAGTTTGAAGCACAAAAAACGCGATCTATTGAAGCAAGCAGTAATCTTGAAACCGCTAAATTGGGCTTAGCTGCTGAGCAAAAACAGCTCGACACATTGATGACTGAGAAGTTGCAACTGACAGCACAGCGTAAAAAAGCAGAAGCAAACTTACGACTAGCTAATATTTCACTGGAAAGAACCACGGTGCGTGCACCATTCGATGGCTATGTGGCAGATAGACAAGTGCAAGTCGGCAAGTTTGTACAACCAGGAATGGGGCTCATCGTGATGGTGCCAGATTATGTTTGGATAGAGGCAAACTTTAAAGAAACACAACTTGAGAACGTTGTGCCTGGGCAAGAGGTTGAAGTAGTATTGGATATGTTTCCAAACCATCCATTGCATGGCCGTGTTTCTTCGATAACCCCGGCGACTGGTGCACAGTTTAGTTTATTGCCACCTCAAAATGCGACAGGCAATTTCGTAAAAGTAGTACAACGTGTACCAGTACGTATTGAGCTAGAGATCCCTCAAGAGTTGAGTCAACGAGTCTATCCGGGGTTGTCTGCAGAAGTAACGATCGAGACCGCGGCACAAGGTTAACTGCAATGGAAAAACGTTCACCGCTGCTGATTTTGACGCTTTTTGCGATTGCTGCTTTTGGTATTAACTCCGTGATGTTTACCGAGTTATCGTATGAGATGGCGGCAACGTCAGGCTTATCTGTCGATGAAGTTGCTCTGGTTAAAGTCGGCTTTATGATTACCCAGGTATTAGGTTTTATATTCACACCAATATTGGTGCGTAGATTGGGTACGTTAATTCTCTTACATGCCATTTTATTGGTAGGTCTAGCGAGCAGTCTTGTCCTTTACTGGGGCGGACAGCAAGAACTGGTGTTCACTCTGACTTGGCTCTCGAGTGGCTTTTTTATGAGCATGTTAATGGTGGTATTAAACCTTTACTTGCTCCACTTCTTTGAACAGCGTTGGCTACCTGCCATTATTGCTTTAACGCTAGTATTTTCAACCTTGCTACCGATCGGCGCTTACCCTTGGGTAGTGGCCAATATTGTCGAAATCTTTGATTGGTCACTGTTGTGTGTCGTGTCGGCTTGGCTGTACTTCTCTGCCTTGGTAATTGCATGCATCTACAATCCTAAGTCGATTCAAATCGAGGCCGAAGCCAAGTCGGGCTGTTGGTTTTATTTAGTTTTTGCCCTGACAATAAGTATCGTTGTATTTCTATTGATGAGAGGCAGTTATTACAACTGGTTTGACTCGGAATGGTTTGTTAAAGCCTCTTCGATTGCCGCAGCTCTGACTTTATTAGTGGTGTATTACTTTGTGAAAACCAGTCCTTTAAATACAGCATCAATACAGCTGCATAGTAAGTTGAAAACTAATGTTTTTATGTACAACGCTTTTTTGGCAGGTTTTGCTGTTATGGCGAGCAATGTGTTGTTTACTAGCTTTTTGAAAATGGCGTTGCAGTACAACAACCTTAATGCTGGATGTGCCCAATTACCGGCATTTTATGCCATGCTAGGTGGTATGCTAGTCAGTGTGCTGGTGTATTACTTCCGCCGTCCATTAGCGGATGCAGTCGTCCCGTTTGGTGTGGTGATGATTATACTTTCGGTACATATGTTTAGTCAGTTACCTAGCTTTGCTGGTACGGAATCTTTGTCCGTTCCGATGATGTTGCGTGGGTTTGGTGTCGGCTTATTGAATGTGTCTGTGACCATTGCAGTATTGATGTACTTCAATGTCGGGCAGCGCTTAGAAGGTATTGCCAATTTCTACCTCTTTCGTACCATTGGCGGTGTGATCGCTGGTGCCGTGTTCTCACGGGTAATGCAAAGCCATAGTGCACAAGCCGCTGGAGAGATTGGCCGAACGCTAGATGATGTGAATCATGCTTTTGGTGCTTATAAAAATGCGTTGAGCAGTACGATTCTGACTCATGGGCACTTGCCAAATTCGGCATTAGGAATGAGCCAAATTAGTTCTGTTGTCAAAGAGCAGGCGACCACTCTCGCACTGAGTAATTCATTATTGATGTTTATTATCTCGGTCTTTGCTCTCGAGCCAATCTTAATAATCGGTAAAAAACTGGCGGCGAAGCGAGAGATTCACTAAGCCATAGAAACAACAAGGGAGCGATGATGCTCCCTTTTATATTCAGTGAGTTTACCTTTGGTATAGATTTAGGAAGGCGGTGACCGCTTTTTTCGTATGTGCATCTAACTCTTCATCTGTCGGAAAATCGAAGCCAATTAGTGCCATGTTCTGGTAATCAAGTTTAATTAATGCAAGTAGTTGCTCACAAGCGAGGTCGGCATTTTCAACATCGAGTTGTGAGCTGACAGTTTCACTCTTTAAAAAGTCGATGAGGTATTGATGAATGCGATGCGGCCCTGTCTGCCAGAATTGATTTGGTACGGAATCATGTTTGTTGAAGTCAGCCGAAACGATCCGATAAAGTGATAGCATAGGATTGGAGCATACACCTTTTAGGTACTTCTTGGCGAAGTCATTCAATGTTTCTTGTAAAGGCTCCGATTGCTTGTCGGCAAGCTGGAAGACGGACTCTAAGCTGGTTTTTGTATTGTATGCTAAAACTTCAACAAATAACCCTTCTTTGTTCGAAAAATAGCGATATAACGTCTGCTTTGAGCCTCCACAAATCGCGACGATTTGATCGAGTGATGTGTCTTTGTAACCTTGTTTTATAAAAAGGTCAGTGGCAACTTTGATTATTCGAGTTCGTTTCTTTTCGGTAGATATGCGCATAAATAAATCAACCCAAGCAAAAATCCACCTTTGTTGTGGCTGGCGTGGTTTATTACCGAGCTTAGGTGGTTTAGAGGTGAAAGTAAAACTGTCCAGTACAGTACCACTATTGACGTTAGTAAACACGACTTTTCATGAACCAAGTGCTTCATTGAGACAAGCAAAAGTAGGCAAATTCGATATGCTGAAACCTATAGCGAAGGATGACATATTTAAAAATATCATTACGTATAGAAAAGTGATAACCGTTCTTCGTACGATAGCCTTTACTCTCGAAATCATGTTAGTTCAGCGCCTTATCCGACTCCAATGATGCCAACCAACGAAGCACTTCGGCGGTTGCTTCAATAAGATCACTTGGGATGTACTGGTCGACGTTGCCGTCCGCGTATAGTGCGCGAGCAAGAGGGACTTTTTGCATCACAGGAACGCCTTCCTCTTTAGCGATTGCGATCATACGTTTGGCTACCGCATCGGTTTCCATCAAGGTGATGACGGGCAGGGGCGTTTCGCCTTTCTTGTAATAAAGACCAACTGCTATATGTGTTGGGTTTGTAACCAATACATTAGAACGTTTAACGTTTTCGCGTTGATTGGAGGCTTGTAGCTCTTGGTGCAACTGACGACGTTTACTTTTGATTTCAGGGCTGCCTTCCATTTCTTTGTATTCGCGTTTCACTTCGTCCTTGCTCATTTTGAGTTTCTTCGTGTGGTCAAATTTTTGGTACGCAAAATCAGCTGCAGCGATGACGATGAAACCTACCGAAGAGATAATCATTAATTGTTTAATCATGACGCCAGTAATGGTCGGGACACATTCTAGCCCGCAAGTTGGAATTTGCATCAAAGCGTTGATGTTACCGCGTAAGGTCACCCAGATAATGCAGGAAAGAAGAGAGACTTTAAGGATCGACTTGATAAACTCGATCACACTCTTAAGCGAAAAAATGCGTTTGGCACCTTCGACGGGATTGATCTTTTTGATATCTGGTTTAACGGACTCGCCACTAAATAGGAAGCCGAACTGCCCCATATTGGAAAAGATGGCGACGAGTGCAGCAACCAGAATAATCGGGGCGAGTAGATAGGCAATTTCTTTAGCGATGGCAATAGCGACATCGACTAGCGCATCTTGGAAGCCCTGATAAGCAAGCTTACTTGGTAGGAGAATAAGCGCTGAGATGTGCGACATGTAATAATCGGCGAACGCAAACAGTACAATTATGAGCGCCAAAATTAATGCAGACGATACGATTTCTTGGCTTTTGGCTACCTGACCTTTCTGCCTGGCATCGCGTAACTTTTTTGCGGTGGGTTGCTCTGTTTTTTCTGCGCTCATAAAGAATCCTAAGCGTTATTGCCAAATGGTATTGAGTTGTTCTGCGAATCGGGTAATGCCATAAAATTGCACTTCAAAGTGATCCATCATTAGCCCGAGATACACGATCAGTAAAACACTCGCGATGGCACTTTTTATTGGCATGGCAAGGAAAAAAACATTCAATTGCGGTGCAAAACGACTGATAAGCGCCAGACCAAACTCAGCAAGAAACATTGCCAACACTAATGGAGCGGACATCAACACACCAAGCCACATAAGCTGTTCAAATTGCGCGTAGAAGAAGCTTACCCATGCATCGCTAACGGTTGGGAAAAAGTCCACGATCGGCCAAGATGTGTAGCTTTTGAATAACGCGTAGATAAAAGTGACAAAGCCCCCGCCAGAGAAGAACAGGGTAATCAACGTTTGGGTCAGCAACACTGCGGTTGGCGTCGATTGCGAGCCTAGCGTTGGGTTAAACATACTTGCCATGGCGGCACCACGTTGGTTGTCGACCAGAAAGCCAGCCGCTTCTATTGCCCAAAAGGGGATAGCAGCAACAAACCCGATCAATAGCCCAATTAATACCTCTTTACCCAAAATCACTATCAGCCAAATACCGTCGGTTTCTGCGGGCAAGCTTTGCTGATTAATCATCGGAAATATAAACAGTGCGAGTGAGCAAAGCACACCATTTCTCACCATGGTGCCGCCTAGCATTTGCTTGCTCAAAATAGGCAAAAAGATGAAGCATGCCATTAACCGAGGTAACGTCAGGCTATACAAAAATAAAGCCTGGTGTAAGTCGTGATAACTCATCGTATTTGAGGAATTTTATCCATGGCAAGCGAGGCGAAGGCGTGGAGCTCTGCCCCTAGCCACTGCGTTGTGACGAACAGCGTAATAATGACCGCGATAAGCTTGACCACAAAGCCTAACGTTTGTTCTTGGACCTGAGTTAACGCCTGAATAAGCGACACCAATGTACCAACCAACGCTGCGACTAAAATCGGCGGTAACGACAAGTACAAAACTAGGGTTAATGCTTGAGTCGTGAAATGAATGATTTCTGCAGAATGCATACTTTCTCCGTGATTAACCGTAACTCAGCACTAAGCCGTGAGTGAGTTTCGTCCAGCCGTCAAGCAAGACAAAAAGCAACAATTTGAAAGGGAGAGAGATGGTCATTGGTGATACCATCATCATGCCCATGGCGAGCAAGATATTCGATACAATTAGGTCGATAGCGATGAACGGTAAGTACAATAGAAAGCCAATTTCAAAAGCACGGGTAAGCTCACTGACCGTAAACGCTGGCAGCAACAGCAACAAGCTATCTGACTCTAAACGGTCCACGTACTTTTGAGGCCATAATGTGCGCGCAGCATCGGTAAAGAATATGGCTTCGGTTTCCCGAATATGTTTTTTCAAAAACTCTCGATAAGGCTGTAAACCGCTTTCAATGAGGCCTTCTACACTTGCAGAATCTTCGAGGGAGATATCATGCTGCTTTACGTAGTCGTAGGTTTCAAAACCGACGGGAGCCATGATGAAAATAGACAAAATGATCGCCAATCCGTACAGCGCCATGTTCGGTGGAATTTGCTGTACACCGAGAGCGTTACGCAGCAGTGAGAATACAACGGCGAGTTTGACAAACGACGTCGCCATCATCGCGATAAATGGGATCAGTGCCAGCAGTGCTAAGCTGACAATGAGATTGAGCTCGTCAGGTAACTGGATCATGCTGGCTCCTGCGTGCCACCAAACAGTTCCAGTACGCGCACACCTAAATGCTCATTAACATTAACCAGTTCACACTCACCGACGATTTTGCCGTTGGCACGCAATGTTACCGGCTTAGATACAGGTTGGTTTAGCTCGAATACGTACCCAGGCTGAAGCTGGTTAAGCTGTTCTAGCGTGATGGTTTGATGGCCGATATCAAACGTGAGTTCCACGGGCAGTTGCTGGTGGTCGGTTAACATTTCTGAAGTGTTTACGTCATTCATATTGGTTTCTTTTTCAATAATGTGAAGAATTTGGTCATCCAGTTGGCAGCGCCAGAGATTCTGGTTAGATACTTGAAAAATGGCTTGTTGTTGGGCGATATAACAATCGTCAAAAAAGATCACATCTCCCAGTTCGAGCGAATTAAATTCGCTTAACATTAAATGGGTCTTTCCAAGGCTTAACCACACAGGTAAAGCGAGATGTCGCGCCTGAAGAGCAGCGCTGTTTGGTAGTGCATCCAACAGCACGTTTGCTCCTTCGCTAACCCACAAACAAAGAGAGCCGTTAGGTTTATTGAGGGTTAACATCAAGGTATGCTCTTGAACTTGGCTCGACTCTAACGGTTGTAACTGGCTAAGAATGGGCAACTGACCAAATAGTGCTTTGAATGCCTCACTATGCGGTTCAATCTGAGAACTCAAAAGTGCTAACTGGAGCGAGTTGGGCAGTGACTCGAATGCAGTGGCATTCAGAGTAGACTCAAGCCATTTCTGGAGTTGCGCACGACAAAAATCCACTTGGATCGTTTGCCCTCCAATCAACGTGGTTAAACGGAATCCTTCAAATGAAGGGATTTGAGAAACAGTAATCGATACGCTCTGACCATCAGCCCCTTGGAAATGGCATTGCTTTGCACAAAGTTGATTACTGAGCGCAATACTGTCTGAATCGACTTTGGGTATCGTTAACGGCGTCATAGTTCATTCTCCGCTTGCCATTCTTCATACACGCTACGTTTCTGGCGTGAGTGTTGTTGTTCATGTTGTTGATCGAGCTGTTGAGTTTGTTCGCTGATCGCTAGACGAAGTGGCTGATCACCGCCAAATCGATTTAGGCGTTCGGCAAGATCTTGTCTAGCTTGTTGGCTAATAATGGAAAGGGCATGCTCTTGTCGAATCGTCACGCTATAACCTTGCGCGTCCAACTTGATGTGGATTTCGCCACCTTTTAATTGTCCTTCACTCAGAAACAGCCGAACCTCTTTGTTGTCCGATGCGGTTGGCAGCGAAACATAGATTTTGTCCACCAATTGTTGGAGTAACGTGTTTACGTCTCGAGCAGGGGCCGGCTGAGCCTGTGAAGCAACACTCTTTAAAATGACATCGCCTTGTGTTGCCGCGCTCGCAAGGTGTTGAGGTTCTGCTTTTTCGTCATCCGCTTTAACGGCCACTAGTGCGCTTTTCGTCTCGACTTTCTCAAGCGATTTAGTTTCAGAACGACTATCGGTTTTATCTGTTAGTTTGCCTGTGTCTTGTAGTCGCTGCGTTGCACGCTTATTGTGTGTCGTTTCGGTTTGTTTCGTCGTGAAGTTAGCATTGTTAATTGCATCTTGAGCGAGCGATTTCCCTACGGCCTTTTTAGGGAGAGAACCGTCGAGAGAAGCTTGTGCTTGAGAATGGGGGCCAACTCGCTCAATCGAGGATGAGCTTGGAGCCTGATCGCTCTCAAGTTTCTTATCTTTCTCATGCAATTTACTGTTTTCAATCAGGCTTTCTTCGCGATTTAGTGAAGAGCTTTCGTGCTTCTCTACATTATTTTTGGTCACAGTGTCACTTTTGTCTTTTAATGTAGCGGTATTTCTATGAGTGCTGGTTTCTTGGTTAGAAAGTTTCGATTGTTTGTCTAGGCTTTGAGATGCTTCATGTCTTAACGGAAGGCTCTCGTCTCTGCTCTGAGTGTCTTTTTTGCTCGCAACGGTAGATTCTTCTTCCTTGCGAGGTTTCTCCGTCATTGCACGCTCGAACTGTGATTGAAGCTCAGCCTCTCGCTCCAGGGGCTTTTTTTCTGGCGTTGATTTGTACAGCGTATTCGGTGTTTCTTCTGTTGGAGTAATGCGCATAATGAACCTTTAGATAATATCGACAGTGCGAAACTCTTCTTGTTCGAGTTCTTCTTGGTATTGTCTTTCTCGCGACTGTTCCGCGAGTTCTTGTTGTTGCAACTGAACGAATTTTTCTTTGGTTTTATGGGCTTGCTGTGCCTCTTTTTGTTTTTCTTTAAGTACCGAACGTTCGTACTCAAGCGCTTTTTTTGCTTCGGCAACACGCTGTTTAAGCTCGGCTTCTCGCTCTCTCAACAACGCGATTTCTTGTCTCAATGTTTCCAACTCTTTGAGAACGAGTGTGTGTTGCTTTGCTTTGGCAAAACGTCGTTCTTCTTCTTCCTGACGCCAAACGTGATAGTCCGCTACGGAACGTTCGGCCTTTTGAACCTGTGCTGCCGAATTTGATACTCGGTATTCTTGGCGTTTAACGGCTTTATCCGCACGTTCAGCTCGAATTTGTTTGATTTCTAATAACCGTTCGATCATTGGTTCGCCATCCCTTTTAGTTGAGCGATAGCACCATCAAGATCACTTGGCTCATGCGTTCCTTGACGTAAAAAGGCGCGTATATCATCACTTTGTGCAATCGCCATATCTGCTCGGCTATCTGCCCCATGCTGGTACTCGCCAATTTTTATCAGTAGCTCAACTTCTTCGTACTTGGCTAACATTTCGCGAAGGTGAGCAGCAGACGCCTGATGATCAGGTTCAACGATTTGATTCATCACGCGGCTTGCTGATCGGAGTACATCAATGGCGGGATAATGGTTCATTGCCGCAAGTTTGCGCGAGAGAATGATGTGCCCATCTAAAATGGAGCGAGTTTCATCGGCGACAGGTTCTGTCATGTCGTCGCCTTCAACCAACACGGTGTACAGCGCTGTAATTGACCCTTTGTCAGATTGACCGGCTCGTTCCATCAGCTTTGGCAAAGCGGCAAAAACGGAAGGCGGATAGCCACGTCGTGTTGGTGGCTCACCTGCGGCTAGGCCAATTTCTCTCTGTGCGCGGGCGAAACGCGTTACAGAATCCATCAGCAGTAACACGCGTTTACCTTGGTCACGAAAATATTCCGCAATAGAAGTGGCAACAAAAGCGGCTTTGGCACGTTCCATGGCCGGGCGATCGGATGTCGCGACCACTAAAACCGATTTGGCCATTCCTTCTTCGCCCAAGTCATGCTCAATAAACTCTCGTACTTCGCGTCCGCGTTCACCAATCAAGGCGAGAACGGTCACGTCGACGTCTGCGGATCGAATCAGTTTTGCCAGTAGGGTACTTTTACCACCGCCCGCCGCTGCAAAAATGCCCATGCGCTGACCTTCACCACAGGTCAGTAGTCCATCAATGGATCGAACCCCAAGAGAGATTGGCTTTTTAATCAGTTTACGTTGCATTGGTGGCGGTGCATCGCGATAAACCGGATACCAAGCACTTGGTTCCTGACTTTGCGTACCATCGAAAGGACGCCCAAGCCCGTCAAGCGTTGTACCTAATAGGTGATCGCCAACGCCGACCTCATGCATTTTTCCCATTGGGCTAACTTCTGTATTTGAGGAAATCCCAAACATATTTCCTAACGGTGTGAGCAGAGCGTGATGCTGTTGAAAGCCAACGACTTCCGCTAATAAAGACAGAGTTTGATCAGGATTACGCAACTCACACAGCTCACCAACACGAACGCCGGGGACAACGGCCTTGATGATGGTGCCGGTTACTTGCGTAACGCGCCCGCGAATTTGGATCAGACGAGTTTGCCTGATCGCAGATTGTTGGATATCAGTGATGTATGAGAAATCGTTCAAGGTAAAAATATGCGCAATGATTGATGTTGGGAGGATAGAAAGGATGAGGGGGTATTTATAGTGAATATCAGTCGGGAGTTTTTAGAAAACTGAAAACGCACTAAAAAAACACGTCTGATTTTGACAGCTTCGAGAAAGCGCACTTCCTATAATTCGCCTGTATTGTACGGAAGGAGTGCAAGTGAATGAGTATTATCAACAATCATATCGCAACAAACCCAAAGTTTGATGCGTCTATCCAAAACGGGTTGGAATCGTCTCGTACCGACGCTTCACGAAAAGGCAATTATCGCGGTGAAACGGTCCGTGTTCACAATGCCACACAATCACTTTTTGATGCGATGGAAGAGCTCACTTCACTCGGTTCCGAAAAAGCAGAAAAAGATTTGACCAAGCGTAAAGTGAAAGACAGTGGCGTTCGAGTTAATGAAGCGCACGAACTCGTTTCTGACTATCTGCGAAAAGTCCCTGATCTTGAAAAGAACCAAAAGATCAAAGATCTGGCTGCAAAAATGGCGGGAGGAAATATCTCGACCATCGCTCAATTGCAAGCTTATTTGAATGGATTTTCAGAGGAGAAAAGCCATCAATACCTTGCGTTAAAAGCCGTTAAAAAGTTTTTGAGTGCGAGCCCAGAAAGTAAACATCTACTAGCGCTGATTGACCAAGCGATTCTGAGAATCGAGCAAAACCCAGATTCTTGGGCTCAAATTGATACGGAAATTCGCGTCTCAAACTTTGCTGATGAGTACAGCCAAGAGCAAGAGTTTAGCTCATTACATCAGCTGCGCGGTTTCTATCGCGATACCGTTCATAGCTATCAAGGGCTCGGCGCTGCTTATCAAGACGTAGTGGCGCGCTTTGGTGAGCAGGAGGTATCGACCGCTGTTGACTTTATGCTGCAAGGCATGAGTGCAGATCTTAGTGTTCAAGGCAGCAGTATCGACTCTGTTAAGTTGCAGTGGTTGATGTCCGATATGCAAAAACTCAAAACTCTAAATACGTTGCAAGATCGCGTGAGTCAGTTGTTCCAAATGTTTAAACCGGAAAGGACGAGTTATGGCTTATCAAGTTTCTAATTTGATGGCTGATGTGATTGCGTTGGTAGAGCAGCGATGGGTAAGCAGTGATGAGATTTGGAAAGTCGCTAACGCAATGGAATTGACGGCGGTACAACAAAAAATCGATTTTTTTCGGGAGTTCCATAAGTTAGTTCGCGCAATCCCAATTGACGTATTCGCCGATGAAGAACAACGACAGAATTTAATACAAGCGGTACAAAAGGCGCTAGACGAAGCCATTGATATAGAAGAAGAGGAAGCGTGGGAAGATGAGTTGGATTGATGCATCCGTCAATGAATTTTGCCGAGGAATGGGGCTCGATGCCGTCGATTTCTCATCAGCTGGACGGGTGCAGCTGGATTTTGAGCAAAGCGGTACACTACATATTGAGCGACACGGAGAACAGCTATTCTTGATGTTGTCTCAAGCGTTATCTTGGCATCAAACCAGTGACATCATTCAAAGCGCCCTCAGTTTGTGTCATGCCGATCAAGGCTGGCCTTTCGAAATTAAAACTGGTTTGTTAGATGAGCAAACTTTGGTTTTTTCCGCGAGGTTAAACGGAGAAGAGGTCACACTTCCGACTTTAGAACAAGCGTTTACGCTTTTGGTTCGTCTACATAACGATGTGGCAAGCTCATGACTCGAGTAAGCACTTTAAACGTAGGCATAGAAGCCTTCACGCATGTTACGCATAGTGAGGTTAAGGCCGATTTCCCTGAGCGGTTTCAATTACTTCCTGATGGGCAGGCGGTCGCTACGCATTTAGAGAAGCTCTATGACCTCAGGCCTTCAGACCAATACCTAATCGCGTTAACCAAGCCAAAATTGTTGCACTCAGAATTGTTGCGTCCAGAAAAGTACCGCCAACAGTTCGATGAAACGTTGGCTCAGTTGCAAGTTCTTGCACAGGATTCAGGCTCCGCTTCTTTTATCAAAGCATCCGAAACGCTACAAAGTACGCAACTTGATCAGCGTTACCTCACTATGGCGCTCAATCTCCTTATCCAGGTCTAACCAACATGTTGAGATCCAAAGACATTGAACTCTTGCTTGTTCACGCTGCACTACAAGTTCAATACCAAAAGCCAGAGCATGCCATATCTATTCTCGATGCGGTTTTAGAGATAGACCCGCAACACAAAGAGGCGATGCAAACGCTCGCAGTGGCGTGTTTACAAAGTGGTCGATATGCCCGTGCTGTTGAGGTATGTGAGCACTTATTAAAATCCGACCTTAAACCTGATTCGGCAGGACTTTGGTTTTGCTTAAGCCAAGCTCGTTGGAAACAAAATGACGTCGATGGGGCACGCCAAGCGCACCGACGCTATCTGCAATCTTTAAATAGTGAATCACATGAATAAGTTGATCGATATTTTAAACAAGGTAGGGCAACGTAAAGACATTATGCTTGCTGTGATGTTGCTCGCGATCGTCTTTATGATGATATTGCCACTGCCTACCGCGCTGGTGGATGTGCTGATTGGCACCAACATGAGCATTGCGGTGGTGCTGCTTATGTTAGCGATTTACATCACTACGCCGCTTGAGTTCTCAGCGTTTCCCGCAGTGCTACTGATCACGACATTGTTTCGTTTGTCTTTATCCATCACGACAACCCGTTTGATCTTGCTGCAAGGCGATGCTGGTCAAATCGTTTATACCTTCGGTAACTTTGTCGTGGGCGGTAACTTAGTGGTCGGTATTGTTGTTTTCCTGATCATTACTATTGTCCAGTTTATGGTTATCACCAAAGGCTCGGAGCGGGTTGCAGAAGTTAGTGCGCGATTCTCACTTGATGCGATGCCTGGTAAGCAGATGAGTATTGACGGCGACATGCGCGCTGGGGTGATTGACGTACACGAAGCACGACACCGACGATCACTGATTGAAAAAGAAAGCCAAATGTATGGCTCGATGGATGGCGCGATGAAGTTCGTTAAAGGCGACTCCATTGCTGGTTTGGTCATCATTGTGGTCAACATCTTAGGTGGCGTCACGATCGGGGTAACGCAAAAAGGCATGAGTGCTTCTGAAGCACTTGAGTTGTTTGCGATTCTAACCGTTGGCGATGGTTTGGTATCGCAGATCCCGGCACTCTTTATCGCGATTACGGCCGGTATTATCGTGACGCGTGTTTCTCATGAAGATTCTTCTGATCTCGGCTCGGACATTGGTGGGCAGGTCATTGCTCAGCCACGTGCGCTTCTTATTGGCGGTGTGCTTTTGGTGCTGTTCGCACTGATTCCTGGTTTTCCAAAAATTACTTTTCTGGTCTTGGCCACAGTGGTTGGTGGTGGTGGTTTCTTCCTTTTTTATCAACAGAAAAAACAGGCTGAATCAGATAGTACCGACTTATCAAGCTTTGTTTCGCAAGGGGCGGGTTCACCAGCAGCGAAGCCAAGCAAACCAACCCCATCTAGAAACAGTAAAGGCAAACTAGGTGAGCAAGAAGAGTTTGCCATGACGGTCCCACTCTTGATTGATCTTGACGCGAGCCTTCAGGAAAGCTTGGAAGCGGTCGCATTGAATGAAGAGCTAGCAAGGGTGAGGCGCGCACTATATCTCGACCTCGGCGTGCCTTTCCCGGGTATCCACCTGCGTTTTAACGAGGGGATGCAAAATGGCGAATATTTAATTCAGTTACAAGAAGTTCCGGTTGCACGAGGACGAATTGTAAAAGACCAACTCTTGGTGACAGAAGGGAATGAGCAGATCGACTTATTAGGCGTGCCTTATGAGCAAGATGAAGATTTTCTACCCGGTATTTCTAGCATTTGGGTGGCACAAAGTTACGAGCAAAAACTCACGACTAGCCATGTCGGCTTTCTCACACCCGACAGAATTTTAACGTACCACTTGTCTCATGTTCTCAAGGAGTACGCACAAGACTTTATTGGTATTCAGGAGACGCGTTATCTATTGGAGCAGATGGAAGGCAGTTATTCGGAGCTAGTTAAAGAGGCCCAGCGCATTGTCCCGTTACAAAAAATGACGGAAATCTTGCAACGCTTGGTTTCTGAGGATATTTCCATCCGAAACCTTCGCGTGATCTTGGAAGCCATGGTTGAGTGGGGCCAAAAAGAGAAAGATGTTGTACAGCTGACGGAGTACATTCGTTCCAGCTTAAAACGTTACATTTGCTACAAATACGCGAGTGGACAAAACATGTTGCCCGCTTACTTATTGGATCAAAGTCTCGAAGACACAATACGCAGCGGTATTCGTCAAACCTCTGCAGGGAGCTACTTGGCGTTAGACCCGTCAGTAACTCAACAATTTGTGAGTGATGTGAAACAGACCATTGGTGATTTAAGCCGCATGCCGAATAAGCCTGTGTTAGTTGTGTCTATGGATGTACGCCGATATGTGCGAAAGCTTATTGAATCGGAATACTACGATCTGCCCGTTTTGTCATTTCAAGAATTAACTCAGCAAATCAATATTCAGCCACTTGGAAGGGTGGGGATGTAATGAAAACAAAACTAATGCTCTCGCTTGCGCAAGCGGGGATCGAAGTGACGCCATACTTTTGGCAACAAAGTGAAATTCAACTTGGTTATCGAATTGAAGTTGAGGGTTTAGAGCTCGTTTTTCGTGTGGAGGACGGTGAAATCATCATCGTTCTTTTGAAACGTGTGCATCCAAACCTAGGGTTGAGTAACCCTTTTGCAGGCTTATTTCTCTTAGCTGAGCATGCTGTTCAACTTTATCCCTCCGATTGGGTCATTCGCGGAAACGTCGATGTGTTACGTGGCAGCAATATGAGCAGTCAGCGATTAGCCCAGTTCTATCTAAAAGCATGCGGTGCAAGCCATGATGAGCTAGACGACTGGTACTGTTTACGCCTAGCAGATTATAGACCTTTGAAAAAGTTGAAAAAGTAAAAACTCACGACTGTTACTGACAGCACCGATGAGATGACCCGCTTTAAGATAGGAATCAAGATGAAGCAACCGTTTACCGATGCGATTGAGAACGCTGAGCTTGCCATTAGAAAAGCTGAAGACAGAACCGATATTTTTAACGAGCTATTGGAAGGCTTAGGTGTTGGTCCTGTTGCGGGTGATGTTTTACTTGGCGGCATAAAAGCGCCAGTAGATACCATGAAACGTGCAGAGCAAGAGCTAATAGACGAAGTCCAGCGCCGCCGGCAACAACAAAATCAGCTACAAGGTACGTCAGGTAAACGCAGAAAGCGTCCTACAGTGATGCGCGGCATGATGATTTAGAGGTTTGGAAATGACGAATATGAAAACGACTGGCTCTACGACAGGAGCAACAGACACAGCTGCGAGTAGTGCACCATTACCCACTTTCCAACAAAACTTGATAGAGGCATTTACCCCTGTACTGGGTGAAGCAGAGACTCAGCAACTTGCCTCTCTAATTTCTTCATTGCCAACTATCTCGGGACAAACGGAATCACAAAGCATCGCGCTTTATGTTGATACACTTGAAAACCTAAAAGCGAAAAATAATGCGTTTGCTGGTATATCATTGACCGACACCGCATCTGTTTGGATAAAGTCGCTACAAAGTGCTAACTCAGATGGCGAATTAACCGCAGCCGAGTTCAATGCTCAAACAAACCAAACACTATCAAATCAGTTTCAGGCTTGGTTTAGTAAGTTACTCACGGAAAACGTAGATAGCTCGTTATCTACTGAGTTTGTTAGTCAATTTAATCTGGGGACTCAGAGTAACCAAGCGGAGCAGATCGCCAACCTATCCGAGACAAAACTGGCTAATGCCACCAAAGAAATTTCTCTTTTTGTTGCAGAGCTTGCTAATCAAATGGGCTCCCGTGAAGTGAGAGATGCTTCTATTTCTTTTCTTCGCAATGCCTTTAGTAGCTTAGGTTCCGTGAATCTCGCGCAACTGAAGAGCTCGGATTTCCTGTTGACTAAAGAGAGTTTCGCTCTTCAAGTCTCAGCTCAATTAAAAAGTAGTTTTCAAGGCATCGGTATTACTTTAAGCACCGATGACGCAAGTGCGCTAGCTAACAGAATTACATGGACTCCTGGTATTTCTAAACAGCAGCTTAAAGAAGCGTTAGATGAAATGGCCGCTCAAGTGAAAGGCCAATATAGCGCAGCTTATGGGGATGCGGCTGGAACAAACAACCTAAAAGCAGCACTTAACACTGTTATTGGTGGAACCGAGCCTTTGACCCTTTCTAGTCTGTTCGCCAACTTCGCGGTGAGTTTAACAAATATAGAAATCGACGACTTTTACCAGGACAGCGCGATAGCCGATGTCCAAAAGACACAAATAACGCCAGCTCAAGTTACTTTGATCAAAGAAAACACCGAACGAGATATCCGATTACAGTTTGAAAAAATAGTAAAAGGTGAATCTACCGGGGCTTCATTTACTGAGCGATACGAGGCATTGCGCAAGAACTTAGGGGCATTGAAAGAGCGTCTACTCAATATCACCGATAAAGAGAAAGCGGATCGCGAGGTGAGAGCAGAGCACTCTCTAACGGCTCGTGATTTGCTGGCTGTCGTTGAGTCTAGCATTGGCGACCGCTTTGATGAGCAAGTGCTGCTTGCACTAAATGAGCGTCGTGTTAACCGTTTAGAGAAACGTAACGAGCAAAAGGAAGCACTGCAAGATTTAACCGTGCAACTAAAAATCTTTGGTGTTGTTCAGTCGAAAATTCACTCTACGCAAAGTGTTGATGGAGTTTATAAACCGGGAGATCCAGAAAGTAACTTCAAAGCGAGTGACTTTAACTACAGTAATCAAACGGATTTTGAAGCTTCACCTGAGTACAAGTATTTGACGGATAATAAGATAACAAACCATCGAGACTTTCTTCAAAAACAAGGTATTACTATCGGTGATGGTGCGTCGTACCAAGACGAAGAGAAGTCGAAAAAACTATCTAACTTTTCCAGTTCGGTCAGTGACAAATCCAAACTACTCAACGACGAAGTTCAAATCAAAACGACAGAGCTAAATGATACAAGCTCCCAATACAACTCGACCGTTGAAGCAATGAACAAGTTTGTTCAGAAGTACCACAGTATTTTACAAGAAATCCTACGAGCCATTTAAGGATAACCAACCATGACTAAAACAAACGCGACCGATCCATCCCAAATGCAAGCAGAAGAGCTGCTGTCTTTTCTGGAAGAGGGAGGCACTCTAAAAATGTTGCACGATGTGTCTCAGGACACCATCGAACACATTTATGCCGTAGGTTACAACTTTTTCCAATCGGGAAAGATTGAGCAAGCAGCGAAAGTATTTCAATTACTCAGCATGCTTGATCATTATCAGGCGCGATTTTTCATTGGCCTTGGCGCGGCTCGTCAGGAGTTGGGTGAGTATCTGCAGGCAATAGACGCCTACAGCTACGCAGCGCTAGTGGACGTAAATGATCCACGTCCACCTTTTCACTCTGCTGAATGTCACCTGAAACTGGAACAACTGACAGAAGCAGAGAGTGGGTTTTACAGCGCGAAGGAGATGTCTGCCGGAAAATCACAATATGCAGATTTGCATGAGCGTGCAGGCATCATGTTAGAAGCGGTGAGAAATAAAAAGGAGTAATTAGACTATGAGTTCTATTGCACTTGACCGCATCCAGACACAGGTTTATAGCCCTGAATCTGGCCAAGCCACGTTAGATAACGTGCAGAAAACGGCGTCTACAGCGACGCCTTCTGTGACGGTAGAAAACGTGAAGAGTAAAGATGCAGATGTACTGAACACCGGAAAAGTAAAAGTTCAGTTAGATGCACCTAACGCAGCTGTTAGCGACAAAGTGAATGATTTGACGCTAAAAGCCATGGCACAGCTGCAAAAGATCGTCGATACCATTGCAAAATCTCTCCATGCAGTTGCAGATCAAACAGGTTCGATTGCAGTCAAAATCATCGCAGGTTCTGCTGATGATTTTGAAGTAGAGCTTGCTGCTATCACGGATAAACTGAAAAGTGCTCAAAACGAGCTGAAAATTCAGGAAGTGAAGGTCGCAAAAGCTAAGCACGAAAAAGAGATGGTGGAAAACCAAGACAAAATCAAAGAATCGGAAGCCGCTGCAAAAGAAGCCCAAAAATCAGGCTTAGCAGCGAAGATCTTTGGTTGGATCAGTGCGGTGGTTTCTATTGTTGTTGGTGCCGTAATGGTGGCAACGGGTGTTGGTGCAGCAGCTGGTGCTCTTATGATCGCTGGTGGCGTCATGGGAGCAGTGAGCATGGCGCTGCAAGAGCCAGCCGTTCAAGATGCGCTAAAAGAAGCGGGCGTAAATGTCGATGTGCTAAACAAAGTCGTAATGGCATTAGAAATCGCAGTCGCGGTTATCGGAGCTGTTGTGACGTTTGGTGGTGCAGCAGCTGGCGGTATCGCGAAACTTGCAGCAAAAGGTGCTGGCAAGATAGCTCAAAAGGTCACAGAAATCGCTACGAAAACAGCTGCAAATATGGCGAAAGTGGCGGACATGGGCTCAAAAGCCGCGACAACGACCGCAAAAGCGATTCGTTACGGAGCAGAAACTGTCGATATTGCCGTCAATGTAGGTAAAGGCGCTACGGACAGTGTTCATGCCGCTAACAATGCTCACGTAACTGAGATTCAGGCAGATATCACGGACCTTCGCGCCAAAATGACCTTAAGCCAGGCCGTCATCGACAAGCTTAAAGAAGAAATTGGCAAGTTGATGGAAGATTTCCAAGAGCTGATGAGCGTCATCATGCAAATGATCCAAGCGAAAAGTGAAACCATGCAAACGGTGTTAAGCCGTCCTGCAACGGTATAAGGAGTTTATTATGCTAGATAAAGTAGGCGGAACGGGACGCGGCGAACTGTATGGTTTAGGCGATACCATTAAAACCAACAAAGCAGAAAAAGCGCCGGAAACAAAGCTTGAAGCAGGCGCTATTAAAAGCCAAAGTGAGTCAGGTGCTTCTGGTGCAGCACGCTACCAGTTAGAGACGCCTAAAGCTCCTACAGTGAGTAACCAAGCTCAAGTTGTTGCAAACCTAATGAGCGCTCTTGCACCGACGGTGAGCTCATTAATGAGCACAACGATGAAAGCGCTTAACGGTGAGGAGGTGATCAAGTCACCATCAGATGCGGTATCAAAATCGTTGACGCTATTAACATTGTTGTATCAAGTATCAAAGCTGAGCCGTGAGCAGCAAGTGCTACAACGTGAAATTGCTGTTGAAGCAAACGTCGCGAGTTTAGAAAGCCAAGCGGCAGAACTAAACAACTCGGCAAGTGCGATGATCGCGATGGCAGTCGTTTCGGGTGTATTAGCGGGTGCTACCGCAATTATTGGTGCCCTTGGCTCTTTCAAAGCAGGGAAAGAAATCAAGAATGAAATGGCGAGCAATAATGTACTGAAAACGCAAAAAGCTGGCTTCGATCAAGCAGAAGAGTTATTGAATAACAATAGCTTGTCTAAAACTCAGCAAGATCAGGTTAAGCGTGCGCACTCACTAGCGAAAGACAATATCGCAGACACGACAGCGCAGCTGACAAGTGGTGGCCGTAAGTTCGATAAGTTGATGAGCTCAAACCAAGCGAAGAACGCTATTCTTCAAGCTTTGGGCCAGATGGCAAACTCAGCATCGAATGTAGAGCAAACCAAAGCGCAAGCGCGCAGCAAAGATGATGAAGTACAAGCGACTCGCGCACAAGCAGCCAAACAGAAAGCCGATGAAAACATTGGTTTCCAAGAAGGTTTATTGAAAGAGCTACGTGACTTGTTCCGTTCTATCTCAGATAGTCAGAACCAAGCGTGGCGAGCGTCAGTCCCAACGGTGTAACCGTCCATCTAATTAACTACAAAGCGTTGTTTATACAACGCTTTTTTGTTTCAGTTATCTAAGCTAACAACTAGATATTGATACTTACTGAGGAATTGGTTTGTAACACAATATAACGTAGTTAAACATTTACTCTATCCCGCTTCCTTAGTAATCATCAATGATCTGATCATCATGCTAAAAGAGATTTATCTTGCATAGAAGTTGTTGTTTTTGTTGAACTCAGCTCAAAGTTATCACTCCATAGTGGCTTTGTTGCATAAAATTGAGTTAGAGTGTCATTATTACTCACAAAAAGTGTTTTTTGTAGTGGGAGTACTTAAAAGGAAAATATGGCGGTTCGACTGGTGAGTATTTGGGAACAGAATTATATAAAACTCAACTTAATAAGTAGTCGAAGATGGAAGATATCAGTTTAGCATCAGATTTAGTTATTTATCTGACTACGGTTGGAATTTTAGGTATATTCACTTGGGTTTTGTTTGTTATTTATTTGAAATCCAACTGGTTGAAGTATCTTGAAGATACTCTTGATAATGGAGTCCGATACTACACTCTGAATATATTCTTATCAGGTCAAGGTGTCCTACAATATGGCACTGTCTTTCTGAGCAAGTTTCATGCGAAACGGTATAAAATGCTAGAGAAGAGAGATAAAGTTCCAAAGCATATTAAACGATTATTTGTTCTCTCTTTCGTCTTGTTTATTTCAAGTGCCTCATGTCTTTTGTCTGGAGTCTGTCTCTTATACACATCTCAAAAAAAAAAAAGTCAGATGTGAAAGCCCACGGCTCAACCGTGAGGGATCTCGCATCAATATGTATCAGTAGGCGTAAT
>NZ_SHOE01000033.1:0-39787 GCF_012275705.1 Vibrio chemaguriensis | reverse complement strand
AGTGTGCGATTTATTCGTTTGTTTTCTTTTCTTTTTTTTTTTTTTTTTTTTCAGATGTGTATAAGAGACAGTTCCAATTGTGATCTCACGCTTTTATAAATCGATTGGTGTCATTTTTTGATACTTTTGATCTGAAAATTTGCGCTCTTATCAGAAAAGTTTTAGTAAAAATCTTTGCCATCTTAATTTTACTCTTCAAAACAATTATACTGACTATTATCTTGATAAGCCCATAGAGCAATGGCCATAACTTGTTCTGGATGGGTAAAATGTATCCAGTTAAAGAAAAGTAAAAAATCTAATGGATAAGACATGTTTTACGCCAACAAGATAGAATATTGAGACCAAAATCACAAGAGTAGGACTCTCTTGAATTTATCATCATGGATGCTGAATAAATAAAATACAGGCATTGTTAGATGAATAATTCTGCAACGTATTTACTTGCTGCTTTACGAGAAAAAATAAAAGAAAAAGGCATTGGATATTCTGAGCTTTCTATTGGACTTGGAATCCCGCTTTCTACTATAAAAAGACAGCTTCACAATACGTCTCTTGGTTTAGATAAAATCTTGTTGTACGCCACGCACCTTGATACGGATTTGGTTGAGTTATCCATGCGAGGTAAGCAGCTGCAGCAAGAGAGTGAACAGTTTATCACCGACACCAACAGTGAGATTTTCCATCAATATCCTCACTTATTTGATTTTCTTTATCTTTTGCGTCGACCTGAGTGGTCTTTAGAAGAGATCGCACGGAGATACCAGCTGAGTGATACTTCCGTTGCGCTCTATTTACGTGCACTAGAAATGATGGATTACATTGAACTGAAAGGGGATAAACACTATCAATTTAAAGATACAGGCCGCTTTATTTTTGAAGAAGGTTCAAATTTAGACACGCTATTTGCACAGCGCTTTCGTGAAGAAGTGTTTAGCCACGATATTCGACCTCCAATTTGTGTTGGACGCATTGCGATTACCGAAGAACAAGAAGAAAAACTGGCAAATGAAGTGTACAACAAATTAATTGAGTTTGATGTTCAAAATAAAACCAGTGAAAACAGTCAACGACTAAAAAATGTTTTACTCACTTTTACGCCTGGTAATCAGATATTTTTGGCTGACACAATTCCGAATATTAATGGCGATTTATTAAAATCCATCACTATCGCTAAAGAAAAATAAAAGAATAATTATTGGAAGCTCGTGCTTATTTAGTGCGAGCCGGGCTTCTGCACACTAAAAAACTCATTTATATAAATGAGGATATAAAAATAACGTAAATAATAGGGAAAAAGTATGTTTAAAAAGAGCACACTTGCCATTCTGATCGGGGCTACTATTTCGCTTGTTGGATGTGGTTCCAATGATAAAACTGAAATCCGTTTACCGCAGGCGCCAACTTCAGAATTTACTAACGTGATTGATCGTACTGGTAATCCAACTTACCTGCGTGATTACGACAGTTATTCGAACCTGAAGTACAACGCACTCACGGACAACGGCGCGTGGCATGGCCATTTGCTACCTGAAGATGCGGCGGGTTATGGCGCTTTCGGCGGTATTATGCAAGTGACGCAAGAGTACGCGCATTTTATGTCTGGCCAAACGTTCGACAAGCTCACGTTGACCGACAAAGTGAGTGGCCAAACTTACGACTTATCGAACGCAGAAGCGAAAGTCTATTCCATTCCAGGTGCGTTAGTGCAGGTGTTGGACTTGGACGATATTCACGTGCAAATGGTGCTGCGCTTCGTAACTGACCGTTCTTCGTTGGTAGAAACGCTCATCACTAACAAAACTGATCGTGATATGAACTTGACGTTGGAGTGGGACGGCGAGTTGGTGAAATACGAGCTGTCGACGCGAAAAGACCAAACCGTGGCGCAGTACTACCCAGATTACAAGCGCCAGATTTCGACCATCGAGAACGGCATTAAAATTAACTTTAGCGAGATGAAAGACAACTGGGCGATCCGTAATGATCGCGATGCCGAGTTCCGCATTACTCGTTCTCTACCGACGAAGACGTTCACCAACGAAACCTCATTCAGTTCTACCGCGGAGATGAGCCTACCAGCTGAGCAAACATCGGCGGTTTATACGGCGTATTCTAACCTGCACAATGCGAAAGAAGTGCAGTCAGAATCGTTGAAATTGCAAGATGTATTAGCGAATCCAACTCAATACATGGAAGCGTCGAAAGCGCGTTGGGACGGCTATTTAGCGAATGGTCTTATCAACAAAGAAGCGACAGCAGACCAAGCTCGCGTAGCGGTAAAAGCGATGGAAACCCTAAACGGTAACTGGCGCTCTGCGGCGGGCGATATTGAACAAGCGACAGTCACGCCATCGGTCACTGCGCGTTGGTTCTCTGGTAACTTAACGTGGCCGTGGGATTCGTGGAAACAAGCGTACGCGATGGCGCATTTCAACCCAGATGTTGCGATGGACAACATTCGCACGGTATTCCAAGAGCAAGTTCAAGCTGATGACAAGATTCGTCCGCAAGATAAAGGCTACTTGCTGGATGTGTTGACGTACACCAAACCTGTTAGTCGTGGTGGTGCTGGCTCTGAAAACTGGAACGAACGCAATACGAAACCATCGTTGGCGGCATGGTCTGTGATGGAGGTGTATTACGCTCTCGTGAACCAGTTTGATCGCCCAGAAGACGCGCAAAAATTCATTGATGAAATGTATCCGAAGTTGGTGGCATACCACGATTGGTGGCTATCCAACCGCGACCACAACCAAAATGGTGTGCCTGAATACGGCGCGGCAGTAGACCCAGCACACAACACGGAAGAAGGCGTGATGTACGTTTGGGTAGAAACGCGTGATCCTAACTTCACGACCATTATTCCGGCAGAAGACATCATCGAGCAAAACGGTAATTCTTATAAAGTAAAAGGCATGGCGTCTTACAATAAGATTCTTGATGAAGTGGATTACATGACGATTCACGTCGGCGCACAAGAAGCGGCAGGCTGGGAATCGGGCATGGATAACGCGGCTCGTTTTGGTTTTATCTACAATATCCACAACATGAATTCGCAAGCTGAAGACATCAGCAATCCAGACAAAAATGTGGATCAACTTGGTCGCTACGCGGCAAGTGCGTACGGCTTTGATAACAGCATCAAGCTGGAAGGCGAAGAGTGGGTGTACAGCAATACGTCAGCGGAAAACTTAGCGAAACTCGATCTAGCGAAGAAAGATTGGGAAGTTCGCTTTGCAGAAAACCGCACCAACAATAACGCTGCGGACGGCGAGCTGCTTGGCTTCTCTATGCTGCAAGAATCGGTGGATCAAGCCTCTTACATGTACTCAGACAACAAATACTTAGCGGAAATGGCGAAGTTGGTGTCCGATGGCGTAGAAGGTAAAGATCGTGCGCAAGAATTCCTTAACGGCGCAGAAAAAATCAAGACGTACATTAACCAATGTATGTTTGATGAAAGCACAGGATTCTTCTACGACATTCACTTAAATGTGGCTGAAGATGGCACTACTCCTGCGCCTCTTGCAAATGGCTGTGCGGGTTTGCCGATTGTAGAGCGTGGAAAAGGCCCAGAAGGTTGGTCGCCGCTGTTTAATGGTGCAGCAACGCAAGAGCATGCCGATAAAGTGATCGCGGTGATGCGTGATCAAGACGAGTTCAACACGCCAGATAAATTCCAAGGAACGGGTGTGCCTTTGCCGACCGCATCGCAAACTAACCCTGCTTACGGTAAAGATGTGTACTGGCGTGGTCGCGTGTGGCTAGACCAAGTGTACTTTGGCTTCCGTGCGATGGAAAACTACGGCTACAAAGAAGAAGCGATTGCGATGGCGAATGAGCTGTTTAACAACGCAGAAGGTATGACGGGTGACATGCCAATCCGTGAAAACTACAACCCAGAGACGGGCGCGGTACAAGGTGCGTCGAACTTCTCTTGGTCTGCGGCGCATTTGTACATGATGTACAACGGATTCTTCAAAAACTAGATCGCACACATTAGGCGCTTTGGATGACCCCCCTAGCATTCGTAGCGCTTAACGAACGATAATTCAGTGATAAATAAGACAAACCGGACTGTATTGGCAGTCCGGCTTTTTTTATGTCTCTTGTCACACAGATTTTAGTGCTGGGTCAGGGCGCGTTGCCAAATCGAAAGCATCTCTTCACTAAACAAGTAAAAGCGCATGTCGAGTGCCGCGTATTCCGGTCTTTGGCAAACGGCCATCGCGACTTCTGCTGCTTCTTGGGGCGGGTAACCATACACTCCGCAAGAAATCGCAGGCAGTGCCACACTTTGGCAATGCTTGTCGAGCGCGAGATCCAGCGAACGTTGATATGCAGATTCCAACACCGCTTTTGGATCGGCGAATTTATCGTAAATCGGGCCAACGGCATGAATGACGTAACGCGCGTTTAAATTGCCAGCCTCAGTAATGCGTGCGTCACCAAACGGGCATCGAATACCGTCGACATCATCAACGGCATAACACGCATTGATAAGCGCAGGCCCTGCTGCGCGATGAATGGCACCATCGACGCCACCTCCGCCGAGCATTCTCGGGTTTGCTGCATTCACGATGGCATCGACATGTGCGGTGGTAATGTCGCCTTGGACTAACGAGATCGCGTTCATTTTTTTGAGCCTTCTACAATGATGAGAAACAAATGGTCAGTAACACAGTTAAGTGTAGCTTACTCATCAATCACTTGAGGTTTTAACTCGACGACATTTCCTTCCGGATCATGTATATAGAGTGATCTACCGAACCCTTGTGCGCCATACCGCTTCGCAAACTCTTCGGTTTCAATGCCGCGTGAACGCAGATATTCCAGCATTTCATTTTCTGAAAAAGGCGCTAGTTGCAGGCAAAAATGGTCAATATTACGACCATTTTGAACTGGTGGCTTTCCGCCAAGTTGCCCTAACTCGCTGTCCACCGTCACCACATCAATCAATGCGTTACCAGCCCTGAGCTGGGTTAAACCAAGCTCCATTACTTCGCGCTCGACAGGGCAGCCCAAAATATCTCGATAGAAATGCAACATGGCGTCGAGGTTGCACGTTCTTAACACGACATGATCAAGGGCTTGGATTGCGATTGGGTTGTTGGTGGGCATGCTTCACTCCTTTTGTGCGGTTATGGAAAAGTATACGACCTGAACGTCCATATTGATCGTTAAGCCATTTTTAACATATGCGCATTTAGTCATAAAGAGTGCGTTTAAGAAGAGAGAAAGAGTTTTTGGCGAAACGCCTTGATGTGCGACCGAGTCAGGCGTTTAGGCCTGTAGCAAATTGGTCACGCGCCCAAGCTCGCAAACATTGATGGGAAGTGCTGGATTCATCTCGTTTATGGAAAATCAGCTTATAGCTGACTGGCTCGGAAAACATTGGAGTTTGAATGACTTGCAGATTCAAAGCCGATTGCCATTTCTGCGCCAAAGACAGGGGAAGCACGCCTAAGCAATCGTGTTTCGCCACATAAAGCATCATGCCAGAGAGCGATGTTGTCATCATTTCCACATCACGCTCTTGCAGCCCTGGCTGGTGAATTTCGGTGTTGCTAACTGGGAAGTCTTCGTCTCCGACAAACCGACAGTGCTTTTCAGAATAAAACTGTTCTTGTTCGATTTTTCCTGCGATACGTGGGTGATCTTGACGACAAATCACCACCATTGGCTCTTCAAAAATTGACTCACTGATAAATGATGGGTCATGAATGGTCGTTGGGCTAATAATCAAATCGATCTGTTTAAGTCGTAGATCGTTCAATAACGAAGGTAAATCCGTATCGGCGCAAATGCTGATCGTGTTGGTTGGTGTGATGCGGTGGATCAGCGCTTCATTACAGCTCAGGCGGAAAGTGCTTTGATCGGATATGGCATCATTGATCATCGCAAACGCCTGATGAAATTTAGGTAGCAACTGATGCGCTACAGAAGTGAGTTTGATTTGTCGCCCATCCTTCACAAATAACGATTTGTTGGTTTCTTTTTCCAAACGCTTCATGGATGCGCTAATCGCTGGCTGAGTTAGCCCTAGGTGCTCTGCGGCGCGAGAGTAAGATTGATATTCAGCAACAATTAAAAAGGTTTGGATTAGATTAAAATCCATACGATACCTAAATAAAAATAATCACTAGATTCAGTGGGCGCCTCTTTGATTTTTGGGCTAGATGTTCGCCCTAGGCACCCACCTTGAAATAAGCCTCCTTAACGCACTTACGAGCTAAGGAGGCTACAGAGTAGTGGTTCGTTAAAACGAATTATTTAACTACTTTGATTTCAGGCATTTGATACTCACCACTTTGGATTGCATCGTCTGCGCCGTAAAAACGCATGATGGCGTAGAACGGTTTTTCAGGTACTGGCAAGAAGTTTGGATCGTCTGCTCGGCCTTTCTCGTTCGCACTCATGTAAATGGTGTAGTAACCGTCTTTGTCCGCTTTCATGGTTCGGTCGCCACGGCTGTGACGGTTTAGGTCGTTTTTCGCCATCAAACGGTTGTCGTTGCCGTAAATAGTAACAGACCAGAATTCGCTGACGTTCGGCGCTTTAAAGCGCATCACGTAATCATGCTTCGAACCATCCAGTTTTTGACCAGTGCTGTCGAAATCTGATTTACGGTAAGACGCTTCGATAGGTGGTAAACCCCACTGACCAAGGTAAGTACCTTCTGCAAAAATATCGCGTGGCGCATCACCCAAGGTATCGCGTGTACCAAGCAACGTACGAGCATCTGTCATTTTAGGTGCAAGTTCGACGAGGTGTTCCATGCCTTTCTTCTCACCAACTTTTGCCAGTTTTAGCTGCTCAGGTGTGAAGTCAGTTTTGCATGGTTCAACGCCGATAGATTGGTATTTGTCCAACCACTGTTTGTCTGCATTGCCCATCGAGCCATCACATAGCACGAAGTTCACGCGTTCAAGCCATGTTGAATTTTTTGGATCTGGATACGTTCTTTGTACTGGTTTTGGCCCGTTCTTACCTAAATATTCCGATAGGGTACGAATGTTCCATTGGTCCATGTAGTTAAGCGCGACTTTTGCGTCTTCGTCATTCACTGCCATGATGCGACCCATCAGCTTAACAAGATTGCTGTCTACGCGAACCACTTCGTCGACAGACGCTGGCACTTCACCTTGCCAATCTTGTGCTGCAAACATGAACTGGCCGCCTTTTGTGCCGCGAGTACGAGAACTGAACGCTGCGTTGGTGTAGTGGCCCATGTCCATTGTGTGCAAGATCCAGTAACGGCCTTCATCCATATCAGGCACGCTCACAATGACAGGTTCTGCAGCAACATCTAACCAGCCCATAAGGTGAAGCGTATCGTTATTAATGGTTGGGTGAGCGGTGTAAGAGTCATCAGCTAGAGCACGAATATTCTGAAAGCGGTTCAGTGGATAGTTGTTTTCTACCGCCGTGTGATAGAAAAACTTGTACGCTTCATCGATAGAGTAGCCGTAGATATAAGCATCTTCTGCAAGATCAACATTGGTGTTAGCCGCAAATACAGAGCTGGCTCCTAGCGCTGATAATCCCAATAGAGTAACGAGTAATTTTTGTTTCATGGCTGGTTTCATCCATTTGTTTGTGAGGATATGTTTCCAGCTAAGCTTAGTCGTTAACCCGTTTATTACAGAAATGAATTGTGAGTATTTAGTCTATATCAAAAGTGATATGCTTTGAGAAAAGCTAAAGAGATAACGTTGATGAACTTTGATTACAATTTGCTCAAGGTGCTTGCGGTGATTCTTGAAACACGCAACACCACAACGGCTGCGGAGCGTTTGTGCACCAGCCAGCCTGCTGTGAGTCGAAGCTTGCGTAAAATTCGGGATTTGTTTAACGACGACATTTTAGTGCGTAAGGGCACCAATATGGAGCTCACGCCGAAAGCCGAAGAGATCAAAGCGCAGCTTTCTGGGATCATCAACGACATCGACAAGCTAGTGAATGTTTCTCATAGTTTTGATCCCGCGATCGAAAGCTGTGTTCTGCGTGTTGCGATCAACTCGTCCATTGCGCAATGGTTTTCTGCCGCGTTTACTCAGCTGCTAGCCAAAGAAGCGCCGTTTATGAACTTGGTGATCGAAGACTGGACGGAAACCACGCCAGACAAAATCGATGCGGGTGAAATCGCTTTTGGCATCAACTATTTCCCTATGGAATTGCCGAAGCATCTGGTTCAGAAAAAAGGCGGGCGGGACGACTTTGCTCTGGCCTGTCGCGCGACGCATCCGCATGGTGGCAAACGCATGTATTTGGATGACATTTCAGAGTACGCGTACGCGGTTCACATCATCCAACATTGGAATGAAAAAGAAGATCACATATCGCGCTTGTTGCTGCCTTTTTCAGTTGTCCCAAGAATTCAACTGCGTACCACGCACATCAACACCATTTTGAATTTGGTTGCGGATAGCGATGTGTTGTTTCCTTGTTCGCGTCACTTGATCAATCAGTTAGATAAGCGTTTTTCTTTTATCGAATTTGATGACGCGCTGCCGAAATTAGAGGGTAACTTCGGTTACGTTTACAGCGTAAAGCGCCGCAATGATCCGTTGATATTGTGGGTTAACAATACCGTTGAATCGTTGATGAAGTCGCTAGGCATTGAGTCGTAACAATAGTTGGTGAAACGGTTTGAACAACCGGGTTCGGTAACGTACTGATCCCGGTTGTGTTGCTTGATGCAATTACTCGTATTCAGAAGCGTAAGTTTCTTCATAAGTGTGTGAGTAAAGCTCGAACAGGTTGCCGAATGGGTCTTCTAGGTAGACCATTTTCGCAGGCTTGTTATCGTTTTCTGGGTGGTAACGCATGATGTCCATACGCACTTTGCCACCAAACGCTTCAGTGCGCTTGATTGCACCTTCAAAGTCGTCCGTCTGCAAACAGAAATGGAAGATTCCGATGCGAGAGAAATCCACTTCATGGCGCTCTTGACGCTCTTTCATTTCAAATAACTCAAGTCCGATGCCATCACTTGTCACTAGATGCGCAATGTTGAAGCCTTTAAAGCCCTCACCAAAGACCGCAATACACATTCTGCCAATTGCGGTTTCGCGTTCTTCAATCACTTTCGTGTTGCCCATAACGACTTTTAGACCAAGCGCTTGCGTGTAAAACTCAACCGCTTTATCCATATCTCCGACCATAATACCGACATGATTCATTTTCATTTGTTTGCTCCCAACATGTGTGCTTAAACGTTGTTTTGTTTCGATGTGGGAGAGTATATGGTGCGGTTTTAATTACATGAAATTATCATAAATTATAAAAATAATAATTTTATGTAATCAATGGGGCAGAGTTCGAGCTAATTGGCTAATGCCTCAACTGCTTGCTGTACCGAGGTGAAGTGAATTTTGATGATGCACCTTTGTGCGAGACTAAACTCATGCGACTGGATGAGCGACGTAACTTCCTCGACGGACAGAGTGCGTTCTTCCGGTTGTAAAACGGTGGCGTTCGAATCGTTGTATTGCAACCCGAACGTGCTGCCATTTGAGTCAATTACGTAATCATCTGGCCCCCAAATGAGCGCTTCGCATTCGGAATCAAGATCGGCATGAGAACGCAAATAGATAAGTTCATCGTCGCCATCGAGTTTCAATAAACATGGCCATGTAACCATGGGGCCTCCAGTGTAGTGGCTAAAATTGTTTCAATGTCTGAAAGGGCAAGGTGAGCGCTGGCTTTCAAGGTGTTGGCCTTAAACCGCAGTCAAAAATTACGTGTGTTGAGCAATAATCGAAAACAGCTCGTCAACCGTTCTTGCCACGTAATCTGGTTGTACGCTCCAATGCTCTGGCATCGCGCCACTGTATGCTGCTGTAACGGCAATCACCTTACTTTGGCCACCCAACTGATGTTCGATGTTGCGTGCGAATTGCGTGTCGGCTTCATGGTCACCGATGTACATCAGCTGTCGATTTTCTGCGTGACCAAAAATCGACTCAACGCATTTGATGCCACTGTACGCATCGGGCTTTTGGTGCCCGTTCGAGACGTCATCATACCCGACGATGGATTTAAACGGCGCGCTGATGCCGTTGTCGGACAGCACTCGACGAATATTGCTTTGTGAGTTTTGAGAGCAAATGCCGTGAGGCAGCTGCGTAAACTCTTTAATAACGCCATCAATGCCTTCAAACAGGGTTACTGGTGTTTGGTTTTTCTCTTGATGCTCTGCCCATAAACCACCAGCTTTTAGCATTTCATCATGGGACATGCCGTAGTAATCCACGTAGAGCTCTTGCCAGTTTTTAGCCGCGTGGTTTGCGTAGTGATAGTTGGCTTCTGAATGGAGATATTTCGGTAAATTATCGCCAGTTAAATGCGGGGCAACGATGGCTAAGATCGCTTTGGTGATGTCGATGTTTTTCGGTACAGAGTTTACGAGTGTCCCATCGTAATCCCACAATATGGCGTCTAATTTCATTCAACGTTCTCGTTGTAATTGATGGTTAAAAGCTGGAACCGGGTTGCTGCAAAAATGCTAACTCTTCAGGTGTGCTTTCTCTACCCAAGATGGCGTTGCGATGTGGGTAACGTCCAAATTGGTCGATGATGGCTTTGTGTTTTAGCTCAAAATTGTAGTTATTTTCAAGCCCTGGTGCGCGAAACAATTTCTCAGCTTCGACATGGATGAGGCGAGATTCGCTGTGCATAAACGGCATGTACAAAAAGCTTAGCTGCTCAGGCGCTAATTCTTGATCGTGTCCTAACCGAATTGCTTCTTGAGCCAATGCTAATGCGAGTGGGTCTTGTGCAAATGCTTTTGGGGTGTTGCGATACACATTCCGTGAAAACTGGTCGAGCACGATGATTTCGGCCAATCGCCCTTGTACGCTGTCTCGCCAGCTAAAAAGCTCACAGCGAGCGGCTTGTTCTAGTACCGAGGCAAATCGTGACGCAATATGTTTGTCCAGTTCTGGGTCGTTTTCAAACCAGTTTTGAGGCGTTAGCTCTTCGAACCAGAACTTGAGGATTTGTTGATGCATGGCGCTTCCTTTTGTTGTGCCTTAATAGTAAAAAGCCAGAAGCGTGGCTTCTGGCTCTTGGCGTGTTATCGACCGTAAGTCTCTACGATGTAACGTTCAAAATCGTCACACATTTGTTCGTCAGAGATGACGTTGCTTGCCAGTTCTTTACTGCCGTCGACGACTTTAATCGTCGCGTTCAGTGAAGCAACTGGTGCTCGTTCTCGTGTTGCAAGTGAGTCGATTTTCTTCTGCTGTACTTCCCACGCTTGCTCTGGCGATAGATTACATACATCTGCCAAGTACTTAGCATTGAACCCCTCGCCAGTTAGGCTGAAAATGGTTTCGTTGTGTGACAAATGATTGCCCGCGTGCCAGTAGTGTTTTGCCAGCAGTGGGCCAATTTCTGGGTTATCCGTCAGATAGCCAAACTTCTCAAGGAAGTATGCACGGGTCTGGTACACCGCCATGTGCGCGAGTAGGTAACCTTGATACGCACAAGCTGCTTCGTCGGATAGCAAATGTGGAATCGCCATCAGTGGGCGAGGGCTGCATTCCAAACCAAGGATCTGTTTTTCACAATCGCGAGCCAGCTTAGTGATGCGCTCTGGCGTTAACTCGTCATCGCTAAGTTGATATAACGCGCGTTCAAAGTACGGCACAACCAAGATGCTACGTTCTTCATAAGCTTTGAATGGCTGACGACTGTTGATCATCGCTTGAATGATCTCATCAGGAACCGGATTCCCTTCATCATCCAGTGCGTATTGTTTTAGCCAATCGGCATCGGTTAACAGGCTGTCACAGAACATCGACTGAGTTTCTGCATAAGCCATTGAAGTCGGCGCAAACTCCTGCGAGAAACAAGGTGCGTTCATTTTTACGTTCGCAAAGTGTGCTGCGTGGCCACCTTCGTGGAACAGCGTGTTAATGCCATCGTAGCCGCTGCCCACTTGGTCTGGTTTGGCATTGCTGGTGAAGTTCACCTGTGCTGCGACCCATTCGCCTTGATTGTAGAAAGAAGGGATAGGGCCGTGGCAGAACCCGTTCGGGTACTTACCTTTGCGGTCTAACAAATCCAGCGTTAGCATCGCGCCAGAGTAATCAATATTCAGACGACCAAACGATTCTACCCAGCGTCTCAGAGATTTAGAGAACGGCACGTATGGGTCAAGGTCACGCATGACGTCACCCGCGAACGAGTAAACAAAGTTGTAGCCTGTTAGTGCGCTTGCGCCTTTCTCTTTCGCCAAGTTTTCTAAGCTGTTTAGGTGCGCATCTCGCGTGCGTTGTTCGAAATCTTCCAAAATCTCGAATAGCTGCTCAGAGCTCATCTTTTCCGTTTTTTGCACGGAGTAATCAAAGAAGGTCGCATAACCCAGTGAGCGAGCGAACTGGTTGCGCAGTTTGATCAGTTCTATAAAGCCGTTTTGCAGTAGCCATTGTTCAAGGTTCAGCAACGCTTGATGAGCCGATTGGCGAACTTCTTCATGATTGCTGGTGCGAATGGTTGAGCTCAATACTGGCAGTGAACCTTCCACTTGCTTGCCGTTTTCATCGGTAAACGTTTGTACGTGGTTCTGTTTTTTCTCGAATAGTTCAGCTTCAAAGGCAATGAGCTGATTTTTCAACGCTTGTGCTTTTTCTCCCTCGATTGCGTGAGATTCAAACATCGCTAGCCAACCAGAAAGACCCGTAATGGTTTGCTGTTTCTCTTGTGGGTCGGTAATTGAGTCCGCGGCTTCAAGCTGTTGTTTGATGGCAGTAATTTGCTCGGCGTTGCTTAAAAAGCTTGTCCATGCGGTTTGTGCTTGCGTCGAGCCATCATGGTCATCGCTGATCCCCATGTAAGTTTCCCAAAAGAAATCTTCTTTGGTGCGGTGAATCGCGAGGTAACGTTGATTGAGGTCGTTGAGATAATCCGTTGCGGTCATTTTGATCCTTCAAATGGTTGGGAGTAGACCCCTAATTATTGCACGCCTATTGATAATAAAGGAGGGACAAATTAATTTGCTGGTAGCGTACTGCGTAAACGTGATTTTACTATTTGTTTACATTTTAATGAGTTAGCAAGAGTTGTTACGAGTTCGGAGTGCGCAGTGTTAAGACTGGCACGGATTTTACAGTTCATCAGTTAATTAATCTGCGAGGCGCTCTCGATGATCTTTGTCATGTGTAATAATATTTCTATATCGCGGCAGTACATATGGAAACGATATGATAAATAAGACAAAAGTTACGCTATTGGCGCTAGGTACGATTTTGGTTGGATGTTCTTCAGTCACGCCGCCAAGAAATGATGCGGTTGAGAACATTCAACAAAAGTGCTCTGTAATTTTAAGCAGTGATGTTTCAGGTGAACAGCGTTGGCAGACATACAACGGCTTGCTTGTAGAATATGCTGTGCATGGCATTAAGACTCAGGCGCAGTTAGAACGCTTTGAAGCGTTTGTGCAGCGAGTACAAAATGATGAATCTGGACAGTTAGTTACCGAGCTGATTGAAGTCACCGATTGGGGATGCTCAAACGGCAATTATCTTGAAGAGATGGGCTTGTTTATTCAAGAAGTTCAAAAGTAAAAAACCGAGCGTTAAGTCGCTCGGTTTTTCTGTTTATGGAGCGCTTTGTGCGCTGGCCCTTCAGGACGTTTACTCCTCTGGGTACTCGCCCACACCTTGCGTTTTACCTTCCGCTTTCCAATGCTCACCGGGGTCAAATGCTTCATCGCATAAATCTACGGTGTAGCCCATTTCTGTGATTTCCTTTAATGTGAGGTTATCTGCAATTTTTGCGACTTCACCCGATTTATTACGTAATTCCATGTTGTTTCCTCCTCTGTAGGTAGACGAGCGGTATCGATGCACAGTGACGAATGCATCGGTGACCTTTGTTCTAAGTATATAACTCTCAGCTCAAAATGAGGGTTTAATCCATTTTTATCGTGTGGTTAATTGAGTAATGCTTTGAGCTGCTTCAGTTATTTTTAACTGTATCGTCGCGATAGTTGGCTATTTGTGATTTATTGAATGATTAAATTGTCAATCTGGAAAATCGAAATGGTTATTCTCGACCACTCCTTAGCACAGCAAATTGTCGATCGAACCATGTCCATCATTGGTCACAACGTAAATGTGATGAACTCAGCGGGCATCATCATTGGCAGTGGCGATCCAAAACGCGTTGGGCAAGTGCATGATGGCGCGGTATTGGCGTTGAATCACGGCGATTCGCTAGAGCTGAATGAGCAGCAATGTTTGACGTTGCAGGGTGTCAAACCCGGAATCAATATGCTGTTGAAATTGCATGGAGACGTGGTCGGTATTGTTGGTGTGACAGGCGAGCCCGAGAAAATTCGAGATTTCGCCAAACTGGTCAAAATGACCGCTGAATTGACAATCGAGCAAGCCGCGCTGGTGGAAAAATTTCAGTGGGACAGACGTCATCGCGAAGAGTTTATTCTGGCTTGGATCAATGGCAAATTGACCGATGAAGAGCTGAAAGATTGGGCGATGCGTCTTTCTATCGATGTGACTCAACCACGGGTGGCAACGGTGATTGAAGTCTCGACGCCGTCCGCTTCAAAAAGCATGAAGAGCGTGCGCAATATTGTTGAGTTGCTTGAATATCCGGAGCGTAACAACCTAGTTGCGATTGTCTCGGTGAATGAAATTGTGGTGTTGAAACCGTGTCATTCCGCCAAGCAGTGGGATAGCCAAGTTGAAAGTGAGCGCATTGATAAGTTGATGTCGCGTTTAAGCGATCACGATTCGCATACGTTTCACATTGCGCTAGGGCAGCTGTTTAATGAGCCTAAAGATGTCGCGTTGTCATACCAAAGCGCGAAGCAGGTATTAGCTATTGGCAAGCAGTTCTACCCAGAGAAACGTAAGTACCTGTTCGATGAACTTCGTTTGCCTGTGCTATTGGCGCCGTTGGCGGATATTTGGCAAGGTGAACAAATTATTGATGGCGTGAAACGGTTGAAAGAGAAAGACAAATCCGGGCAATTACTGAAAACCCTAGATGCATTGTTTGAATGCAATGGCAATGTGACGGAATGCTCTAAAATGCTGTTTATTCACCGGAACACTCTGCGCTATCGATTAGAAAAAATCACCGAGATAACAGGGCTGCCAACCACCAATTTTGTGGGGTTAGCGGAGCTTTATATTGCGACTCGGCTCTCAAAAATGGCTTGATATTGTGCATTTGCACAATACGCGTCATTTTTTGACCACATCATTTGTCACTCCGCCTAAAGGAATTCGAAAGCAAACGATTAATAATTCATGCGTCCCTACATGTTGAGTGAGCCAACACGGACTCGCTCAGCAAAATAAGAATAAATGGAGTTATCATGAACCTTATATTAATCTTGCTCGGGGTGATCGCATTTATTGTGCTCACGACCACCAAATTCAAATTACATCCCTTTTTAGCGCTGATCATCGCGGCGTTCCTTGCGGCATTTGCTTACGGCTTACCGGCAGATAGCATTGCCAAAACCATTGCTTCTGGCTTTGGCGGCATCCTTGGTTACATTGGCTTGGTTATCGTTTTAGGTACCATCATCGGTGTTATTTTGGAAAAAAGTGGTGCGGCGATCACCATGGCCGATACGGTCATTAAAGTGTTGGGTGAGCGTTTCCCAACATTGACCATGAGCATCATCGGTTACATCGTTTCTGTTCCGGTATTTTGTGATTCAGGCTTTGTCATTCTGAACTCGCTCAAAGAATCACTCGCGAAGCGTTTAAAAACCTCAAGCGTTGCAATGAGTGTGGCGTTGGCAACTGGCCTATACGCAACACATACGTTTGTGCCCCCAACTCCTGGCCCTATTGCCGCTGCGGGTAACTTAGGCCTGGAATCTAACCTTGGTTTAGTGATTGGTGTAGGTGTGTTTGTTGCAGCAGTTGCGGCTTTAGCGGGTATGTTGTGGGCGAACCGATTCCAACATGTAGAACCAGATGGCATTGAAGCTGCAGAGGAAATTCAGCAAGACTGGCAAGCACTCAAAGCGTCTTATGGCCAACTACCAACGGCGAGCCAAGCATTTGCTCCTATTTTTGTTCCAATCTTATTGATCTGTTTTGGCTCTATCGCGAAATTCCCAAGCTTACCGCTGGGCGAAGGTTTTGTGTTTGATGTTCTGACTTTCTTAGGACAGCCACTAACGGCGTTGGTTATTGGCCTGTTCCTTTCTGTTCGCCTACTAAAATCAGACAACAAGATTGAAGAATTTGGCGAGCGAATCAGCCAAGGTATTACGGCTGCTGCGCCTATTCTTTTGATTACTGGTGCGGGTGGTGCATTTGGCGCGGTATTAAAAGCAACGCCGCTAGGTGAATACTTGGGTACGACGTTATCGGCGCTGGGCGTGGGTATTTTCATGCCATTTATCGTTGCGGCTGCGCTAAAATCGGCGCAAGGGTCGTCAACGGTTGCACTGGTGACAACATCGGCTTTGGTTGCGCCTATGCTTACGCAATTGGGGCTAGATTCAGAAATGGGCCGCGTATTAACGGTGATGGCGATCGGTGCAGGTGCGATGACGGTTTCTCATGCAAACGACAGTTTCTTCTGGGTAGTTTCGCAGTTTAGTCGCATGTCGGTGGGCTTAGCGTACCGCGCGCAAACCATGGCTACGCTCGTTCAAGGTGTCACGGCAATGGCATTGGTGTACATTTTGAGCCTCGTTCTCTTATAAGTCTCTGGAAATACGTATGAAAGTGGTAATTGCACCTGATTCATTTAAAGAAAGCTTAACCGCCAAACAAGTGAGCGAGGCGATCAAAACAGGTCTTGCTCGCGTATGGCATGATGCTGAGTTTGTTACGGTTCCGGTCGCAGACGGTGGCGAAGGCACGGTTCAATCTTTGATTGATGCAACTCAAGGCGAACAAGTCTTCACAACGGTGACCGCGCCATTAGGGAATGATGTTGAAGCGTTTTATGGCATCCTCGGCGACGGCGAAACCGCGGTTATTGAAATGGCGGAGGCCAGTGGGCTGCACCTTGTGCCGAGTGATGCTCGCGACCCAAAACTGACCAGCAGCATTGGTACCGGACAGCTGATCAAACACGCGCTAGACAGAGGTATTCAACGCTTAATCATTGGTTTGGGTGGCAGCGCTACCAATGATGGTGGCGTGGGCATGTTGACCGCGTTGGGGGTGGCGTTTCTTGATGAATCTGGTCATGCAATTACCCCAAATGGAGACGGGTTAGCGGCGCTTGCGTCCATCGATATTTCTGGTCTTGACCCTCGTTTAGCAACTTGCGAAGTGTTGGTAGCGTGCGATGTTGATAACCCACTCTGTGGTGACAAAGGCGCGTCGGCTATCTTTGGCCCACAAAAGGGAGCGACGGCGTCAGACGTCACTCTGCTCGATAACGCATTGCGCAAGTTTGGCGAGTTGACGGAACAAGCGACGGGTAAGCACGTACTGACTCGTGAAGGGGCGGGTGCTGCTGGTGGTATGGGAGCGGCCTTGCTTGGGTACACGCCAGCACGTTTGCAACCGGGAATTGAGATTGTGCTTGAAACGGTCAAACTTGCTCAGCATGTTGCGGATGCGGATATCGTATTTACAGGCGAGGGTCGAATCGATCATCAAACCGCACATGGCAAAACGCCGATGGGCGTTGCTCAGGTGGCTAAGCAGTGTAATTTACCAGTCATTGCATTAGCAGGCTGTGTGGGCGACAACTATCAGGCGGTTTATGAGTGCGGCATTGATGCGGTGTTTGCTTGTGTACCAAGGGCGATGAGCTTACCTGAGGCCATGAAAGAGGCCGACGTCAACGTTGCCAATTTAGCCGAAAACGTCGCGAGAATGTGGCAAATTAAGTCGCACTGAGGGCGATAACGATACGAAAAAACTCCACCTTTGCGTGGAGTTTTTTGTTGTTACCAGTCTACGTATGCGGGCATAAGTTCATTTAGCAAGAGCGAGTTAACGAACATGCTTTGCTATCAACTTTGCCAGTGTTTGCATCGCGTGAATCCAATCGGTTTCACTACCAAAGTTTGCTACGCTGAGGCGCACGCAATGTCGATATTGTCCTTGAGTGCCAAATACGGTACCGGGAAGTAGGCTGATTCTGTGTTGATTACACGCTTGATACAACGCATAGCTGTCCGTTTCTTTGGGCAGGCGCAACCAAAGCAAGAACGAACCTTGCACGGCGTTGATCTGGTATCGATTTTTTAGAGATTCGTATTCATCTAAGTATTGATGAAGCATCTGGATAAATCGGCGCATGTTGTTTTGATAAACCCGACCCATTCGCGCAGTATGCGTTCGATACTTGCCTGACGTTAGAAACGTTGCCACGGCAGATTGCATCAGATTCAAACTGCCCATGTTCTCACACAGTAGATATTGCTCAATTTGATCTCGATATCGCCCCGCCAACATCCAACCAATTCTCAAACGCGAATCGAGCGTTTTGGATAACGAATTCACGTAAATTACGCGTTGCTTGTCATCGAGCAACCTCAAGCTTGGCAAAGGCTTGTTATAACTTAACCCGCCAAACACATCGTCTTCGATAATAGGAATATTGCCAGACGCCAATAGCAATTGCTGGCGCTTTTCTAGCGGCATCATGGCACCAGTTGGGTTGGTGAAGTTTGGCGTTACGATGATCGCTTTTATGTCCCATGTCGCCATTGCTTTTGCTAAGGCTTCGGGGCACATACCGTCTCGTGGGCAACTCGGAATTTCCACCACTTTGAGGCCGAGTGATTCGAGCATCAATAAATTACCAAAATAGCAAGGGGACTCCACCGCGACGATATCGCCTTTTTGTGTCGTTGCGCGCAGCGCTAGGCTAATTGCTTGCTGCGCGCCGTGCGTCACCATGATCTCATCCAACTTGGTTGGCGTGCCCAAATCTTGTGTGATTTTCGCCAGTTGTTTGATTAAGAGGTGATCACCGGGTGGCAATTGGTAATGGCTCGGTACATGCGTTTGCTGGCGGCTGTGGCGGCCAATCTCGGCGTACAAGCTTTTGATCGCGGGGGAGTCAATGTTTGGGTGGGCAGAGCCTGCGGGCAAACGCTCTTGGTATTCAGGGTACGTGAGGATTTCTTTGCAGATCGAGAGCAAATCCACGCGAGTCGGATCCGGAATTGAGCGAGAGGTCGGCAAGGCGATTTTTACTCGATAACCCGACTTGGGAACCGAGTACACCAAGTTTTGCGCTTCCAGCTCTTGATACGCACGAATCACGGTGTTTTTGCTGACGCTTAATTCTTGGCTCAATGAGCGAATGGAAGGCAGTCGATCATCCACTTGGTAAACGCCAAAATTGATGGCTTGTTTAAGGTGCTTTTCCACCACGAGGTACTTATTCCCTTCACCGCTTTCCAATAAATCTGTACCCATAAAAATACTTCCATCTGTCACTTTTTGAAAACACTGTACCTAATTACATTAACAGTATCTCAAAACATAAAACAAGCGTGAGTGAGGCGATCATGTTAATCCGAGCCATCCCTTTTGTATTTGTCATCCTTTGGGCTTCTGGATTTGTTGGTGCGCGTTTTGGTTTGCAGTATGCCGAGCCAGCGACACTACTTTCTATCCGTATGGCATTCAATGTCTTACTGTTTTTGGTTCTTGTGGCGATGTTGCGTAGAAGGTTGCCAACAGGAAGCGATTTTTGGCACAGCTGTGTGGTGGGTGTGTTGATCCATGGCTTCTATTTAGGCGGCACTTATTTCGCTATTGATTTGGGTATGCCTGCCGGGCTGAGTTCGTTGTTGGTGGGCATTCAGCCGATTTTAACCGCGGCTTTGCTGGTGGTGTTTGTTCGTGAGGAATTTAAACCCTCGCAATGGCTAGGTTTGGCTCTTGGCTTTGTCGGCATCGCTATGGTGCTGATGGGAAACATGGAGTGGCAGTCTGAGCAACATAAGTTCTTAGCCATTGGAGTCTGTTTACTGTCTTTGGTTGGTATAACGTTAGGGACGCTGTATCAGAAAAAACATTGCCAACAGGTGGATATGGTTGGTGGTGCGACGGTGCAATATTTGGCCGCACTCATCATGTTTCTGCCTGTTGCGATGCAGTTTGAAACCATGCAAGTTCAGTGGGAACTGGAGTTTATTTTGACCGTGTTGTGGTTGGTCGTCGTGCTCTCTTGTGTGGCTATCCTACTGCTGCTGTACATGGTGAGAAATGGCGCGTCTTCGAGTGTGGCGTCTGTGTTTTACCTCGTGCCGCCAACAACCGCGATTCAAGCTTGGCTCGCGTTTGGTGAGTCGTTTGATTGGATGGGCATTTCTGGCTTTGCATTGGCGGCCACGGCGGTCTATCTAGTGGTTAAAAAGCCAGATCTGACGATAAAAAAATCGGTTCAAACAGAATATACCTAAATTGGGTAGGGACATTCACGTGCCAGTGAGTACAATTCTGCTTCATCTTAATCCGTGGAGCAGAGTGATGACGGCAAAGCCAGACCGAATGACCGCGATGCGTAATATCATCGAGCAAGTAAAAGCTGAACTACCGATTTACGAACCGGAAACCTTTGTGTGTGGGCCGGAAGGGCAGTGCATCGGTTGTCCAAAGAAATTATTAGAAATGGTCGATTCAGAGGTTACTTATTGGGAGTCGGCAATGGAGCGGGGTGTGATTCCGCAGTTTGATGAGATCCGTCGTTTCGGGAAGATGTGCACTAACGTACGTCGCGGACTTGTTCGTAATAACGTTCCACTACTCGGGTAATCTACTTCAGTAAATAAGTGATTGATAAATAAAGTCCTAAAATTGACACATAAATGTGTGCGTTTGCATAGTAACTTGGCGAGCGGTCTCAACTTTGGCCCATGACTCTTGTTTGTCATCTACTAGGGCTTTAAACGTTTTAAATCAGCGATATATTGGCAAGGTCTCACATGGATGTGAGGCAAACGACCATTCATTCTGCTGAGATAAAAAAGTGAGATTAAAGGGATTTACTCTGATGGAAATCACCATAGTGCTCGCCACTTTGGCTTTCATCGCTTTGGCTGCGTTGCCAACACTACTCCACATTCATCGCCAAGCCTATGCGTCGATGTTACACAGTTCCAATTCGTCATTGGGTACCGCGCTTAAATTTTTTAACGCCCGAGTGGTGATAGACAATGCTGCCGAGCAAAACCAAGTCCACTATATTGATAGGAACGTAAAAACCTTAAGTGGTATGCCAGAAGCGAGCGCCAATAGCATTGGCGCGTTATTAGAAATCGATTTGCCGCAGAGTGGCGTGTCCAAAATTGATGTTCCCTGCAAAGGCAGTGACTTTTGTATTATTGGTCAGCAACACCCAAACAGTACCCACTTTGTGTCTATTCCCGATTATCAATTTGTCGACCAGTCAGGTCTGGATCGGGTGGTGTACATTTGGCCGCAAGGGTATACCTTGGCAGAAGAGGCATGCTATTTCTATTATGTAAATCAAGCATCCACAGAGTCTATCGTCCGAGGGCACGTTACTGAGGGTTGTTAGGCGCGCTTAACATCATCTTCTGACTCATCAACACTTCGCCATTGGGGAGAGAGACTTCTCCTAGTTCACCATGGTGCTCAAATCCAAATCGTTCGTACAACGCTATCGCGGCAAGGTTTTCCTTATAAACATTAAGTACAATGGTGTCGTAACCATATTCCCAGGCACTTTTAAGTGCGACAGACAATAGCTGCTTACCTAGCCCTTTTCCTCTGAACGCTCTATCGATATGAATACCTAAAATGCCTGTGCTAGTGAGTTGACCGCCTTCATAACCGCACAGTTCGGCAGGAAAAACCTCTACACTACCAATCAGAGCGTGATTGTCCAAAGCAACAAATTGAGGAATCGATTCAAGTTCTACGCGACGTAAAATATTGGTCAGGGTGTCTTTATCTGGAGCCGGACTGCGCAGGTATTTACCTTCGGCATAGACTCGGTTCCACAGTTCGGTAAAGCGCTCGATATCGCTTACCTGGATGGGTCTGATTTGCATTCATCTTCCTTGATTAGTGCAGGTTAGTGATGGTTAAGGTACGAGTTCAGATAAACAGCGAATTTGGTTCGGAATGGGATCGGCCGGCGCATTGGCTCCTGTTGGATTAAACCAAATCGTATTTACGCCAGCTTGCATTGCAGGGTAAATGTCTTTATGAGGCAAGTCGCCAACCATGGTTAACTCACTCACGTTAACCCCTAGCTGTTTTGCGATAGTAAGATAAAACTCAGGTTGGTTTTTAGCGATGCCGAGATTGGCAAAACAAAAGTAGCCATTTAAGTACTGGTCTAAGTCGACGCGGACGAATGCACGCTGAATCTCTTCCATGTTGGAATCAGACGCACTGGTCGCAATGTAAATAGCATGATTTTGGGAAAGTGTTGCCAGTGTTTCTTTGGCCAGAGGAATCGTTTCTACGTGTTCCCAATCGCACATTTTTCCTTGTGCGTGAGGGAAATCCACCATTAAGGTGTTCCCCCAATCGAAAAGATAAATCATGTTCGAATCTCCTTTATCCGCACATCATATCGTCTTTTCTAAAATCAGGGGATAAATTGCATCGATAAATGCGATTTAGGTGGCTTTAGTCGTGAAAAGCGCTTAATTGTCGTTATCGTTACAAATGTTTCAGCATAATGCGTGAGTTAGTTTTAAAACCTTGCTTGTCGTAAAACCGCTGTGCTGATTGATTGAATTCCATCACTTCTAATCGAACTTGTGTAGCATTGGCATCGCGAGCCCATTGCTCACAAGCCTCAAGTAGTTGGCGACCGATGCCTTGTTGCTTTTGCTCCTCATCGACAACAATCGTTCCTACTCGACAAATAGGATCTTTTATCAGAAAGCTGACGGTTTCATTCTGAGTGATCATCGCGGTTAAAAAGCCGACTACCTCCTTTTCATGTTCTGCGACTAAAAACAAGCGTTCATCATTCTCGAGAGCCTGAGTGAGGAACGCTCGGTCGTCTTCCGAAGGTGCTACAAAAGCTTCAGGCGCATTGGCAAAATGCAGTGCGTTGATTTGTAGGTTTAATTCAAAAATTGCATCCAAATCGTCGGGACTTGCTTGTCGAATGTTGACTTCCATTTTACTTACCGCCTGAAAGATCGATAAAAGAGCCTGTAACATAAGAAGCTTCATCACTGAGTAGCCAAGCGATCGCATTCGCCACTTCTTCTACCGTACCGCCCCGTTTCAGTGGAATTTGAGGGCTGAGCCTATCCACGCGGTTTGGTTCTCCACCATCGGCGTGCATATCGGTATAAATGAAACCAGGTCGAACGCCATTGACGCGAATATTTCGGTCTGCCAACTCAAGCGATAGCCCTTTGGTTAAGGTATCCATTGCGCCTTTTGATATGGCGTAATCGACATATTCAAATGGCGCGCCTGAGCGTGATGCCCCAGAAGAAACATTCACAATTGCGCCACCAGTACTGAATCGCTTCGCCGCTTCTCTACAACAGAGAAAGCAGCTATTCACATTAGTGTTCATTACTTTCTGAAAGCGTTCTAAGCTGATTTCCGCCAACGGTGACTGAGTAAATAGAATGCCAACGTTGTTGACCAAATGGGTGACTGAGCCTAGTGCGTTTTCTGTTGCATCGAAAAGGTTGAGCACTTGTTGCTCGTCAGATACATCTGCTTGAACGGCGATCGCTTTTCCGCCATTTGCTTGTATGTCTCTGACCACTTGGTGAGCTGCTTCACTTTGCGCACGGTAATTAACACACACGGCATAGCCTTGCTCGGCCAGTTTTTTCGCCGTCGCGGCTCCAATGCCTCGGCTTGCGCCAGTAACGATGACTACTTTATTCAAAATACATCCTTATTTTTGTAGTGAGTAGATTTTGTCGGCGTAACGCTTGTCGCCAATTTGGTATGCGTCAGGAATGACTTCAGATAGCTCGAATCCGCACTTCATGAGAACACGCTCTGAAGCAATATTCCCTTCAGTGACCGTAGCGGAAAAGCGGTCGATGTCATGTGTTGCTCTCGCCCAATTTAGAAGCGCTTGAAGGGTTTCTGTTCCAAACTGTCGGCTATGAAATTCAGGCAAAAGTAAGTAACCTACCTCTGCGTTACCTTCTTCAATGGCAAGGCCAGTGACGCCAATCGGTTGTTCAGATTGCTTATCGAGTATGACGAGGCAAAGCCAGTGCGGACTGTCTGGTGTCCATGGTAATAATCGCGAAGCAAATTTTTCTTTTATTTGTTTTTCGCTCGGGCGATCAAAACAGAGCTCAATGATCTCTGGTTCGGAATGTAATCGCTGAAATAGTTCCCAATCGCTGGCTTCGATAGGTCTTAATCGGCTTCGGTGAGTCTCAATATAAACTGACATGCGTGTCCTTACAGCATTTATGTAGAGAGCCAGTTTCTCATCCTCTTATCTCTTTAATCAAACGGTTGCACTTACAAAAGTGATTTGTGTGGTGAATGCCTGGTTGGATAATGAATTCTTACTGAATATTCATTTATGGGATGAAAATAACGAAATTTCATACTTGAGACACATAGAGCAACACGGAAATGATGTGGATCAAGAGAGAGCTACCCATAAAGTAGTATTTTGCGATCTATAATTACATTTTATTTGGAAGTGTTGCTAATTATGTCAATAAAAAAACGATATGTTGCACTGCTGGTTGCTGCCGGCATTGGTGTGGGCTGGTTAACATTAGGTGGTACTGCAGCGGTGATGCATTACACCTCTGATACTGAGTTCTGTCTCTCGTGCCACTCTATGGAAATCCCTTACAAAGAGTACCAAGGCTCAGTGCACTTCAGTAATGCGAAAGGCATTCGTGCCGAGTGTTCTGATTGCCACATCCCACAAGAACCGATGGACTACCTGATCACGAAGATTCGTGCATCGAAAGACATCTACCATGAGTTCGTGACTGGCAAGATCGACACGCCAGAAAAATACGAAGCGCACCGCAAAGAGCTTGCGGAGATGGTGTGGGAGCAGTTCCGTGAAAACGACTCTGCAACGTGCCGTTCTTGCCACGACTTTGACGCGATGGAAGAATTTGAGCAATCTCGCGATGCAGCGAAAATGCACGAGTACGCAAAAGCGAACGATCAAACGTGTATCGATTGTCACAAAGGCGTTGCTCACTTTGCACCAGAAGCTGAGCTAGACAGCAAGGCATTTGAAACGTTGATGAGCTTCACCACAAAAACATCACCTGGTGCCAGAGTCGTTTATCCTGTGACTGAAATCGCAATGGGTGAGATGGGTAAAATTAACCCAACGACGAAGTTAGAAGTAATCAGCTCTGAAGGTGATGAGCGTACTGTTAAGTTGGACGCATTCCAAATGAAAGGCGCAGAGCAAGTGCTGTACATGGGTGAAGGTCAACGTGCCATCGTAGCAACGCTAACCGAGCAAGGTCAGCAAGCTCTTGAGGGCGGTGAGTTTAAGGCCGACGTTTACGGCAACGAATGGCGCGCAGTGTCACTAACAGGCACGATCGATTCTCCTGTTGTAGATACGCTTGACCCAGTTTGGTCATACGCAGAAGAGCTAGACAACGTTTATTGTGCAACTTGTCACGCGAAAATTCCTTCAAATCACTTCACGGTGAACGCATGGGGACCAGTGGCGAAGAGTATGGGTGATCGAACAGACATCACTGCCGAAAACCTAGAAATTCTTACTAAGTTCTTCCAGCACCACGCGAAAGATGTGGTTGGTCACTAACGATAAATAGAAGGATAAGATTATGACTAATTTAACCCGTCGTGGATTTCTAAAAGGCACAGGTCTGGCGGCTGGCGCCATGGCATTTACTTCTTTTGCGCCTATGTCTGTTGCGTCTTCAAACCAGCGTGGTAAGGGCATTTTGACTGCGGGCCGCATGGGCCCAATGTTATGTGAAGTGAAAGATGGCAAGCTAGTATCGACCACTAATGCTCTGCCACAAACTGTACCAAATAGTCTACAAACTACTGGGCCTGACCAAGTGCATACCAAGGCGCGTGTGAAGTACCCAATGGTACGTAAAGGCTACTTGGCAAACCCATCGTCGCCAGAAGGTGTGCGCGGTAGTGATGAGTTTGTGCGTGTGTCTTGGGATGAGGCTTACAAGCTGATCCACGAACAGCACATGCGCATTCGTAAAGAATATGGCCCAGCTTCTGTGTTTGCTGGCTCTTACGGCTGGCGTTCAAGTGGCGTGCTGCACAAAGCACAGACCTTGCTGCAACGTTACATGAGCATGGCAGGCGGCTACTCAGGCCACTTGGGTGACTACTCAACGGGTGCTGCGCAGATCATCATGCCGCACGTTGTGGGCTCTATCGAAGTGTACGAGCAACAAACCACGTATCCAGTGGTGCTAGAGCACAGTGATGTGGTTGTGCTTTGGGGCTTAAACCCGATCAACACCCTAAAAATCGCGTGGAGTTCAACAGACTGCGCGGGGCTTGAGTTCTTCCATCAATTGAAAAAATCAGGCAAGACGGTTATTGCGATTGACCCTATTCGTTCTGAAACCATTGAGTTCTTTGGTGAGAATGCGGAGTGGATTGCTCCTCACCCAATGACCGACGTGGCAATGATGATGGGTATCGCACACACCTTGGTGAAACAAGGTAAGCACGATAAAGCCTTCCTCGATAAATACACCGCAGGTTACGACAAGTTTGAAGCGTACCTCATGGGCGAAGAAGATGGCGTAGAAAAATCAGCAGAATGGGCATCACAAATCTGTGGCGTACCTGCGAAGCAACTTGAGCTATTGGCTGACATCTTCAGTAAAAACCGCACCATGCTGATGGCGGGTTGGGGCATGCAGCGCCAACAATACGGTGAGCAGCGTCACTGGATGCTGGTTACACTGGCAACGATGTTGGGTCAAATCGGTTTACCGGGCGGTGGTTTTGGTTTCTCTTACCACTACTCAAACGGTGGTAACCCTGCTCGTGATGCTGGTGTACTTCCTGCGATTTCGGCATCACTGGGTGGTGGCTCTTCTGCGGGTAACGACTGGGCGGTGTCTGGCGCGGTGCAAAGCTTCCCTGTGGCGCGTATTGTCGAGGCGTTGGAAAACCCAGGTCAATCCTACCATCACAACGGTCATGAACTGACGTTCCCAGATATCAAGATGATTTGGTGGGCAGGTGGTGCGAACTTTACTCACCACCAAGACACCAACCGCTTGATTAAAGCGTGGCAAAAGCCTGAACTGATCGTGATTTCAGAACCTTATTGGACAGCAGCTGCGAAGCATGCGGATATCGTTCTGCCAATCACCACATCGTTCGAGCGCAACGACTTAACGATGACGGGTGACTACAGTAACCAACACTTGGTGCCAATGAAGCAAGTGGTTGAGCCACAAGGTGAAGCGCGTAATGACTTCGATGTATTCGCGGACATGGCGGAGATGCTAGCACCGGGTGGACGTGATGTGTACACCGAAGGCAAAACTGAAATGGAATGGCTGTACGGCTTCTACAAGGTGGCGCAACAAGGTGGCCGTGGCTCTCGCGTAGCAATGCCGAACTTCAGCAAGTTCTGGGAAGATAACCAACTGATCGAGATGAAATGGAACGAGAAGAACGCACAGTTTGTTCGTTACGCGGATTTCCGTGAAGACCCGATCATGAACCCGCTAGGTACGCCAAGTGGTAAGATTGAAATCTTCTCGAAAACGATTGAAGGTTACCAGTTGGAAGATTGTCCTCCACACCCAACGTGGATGGCACCAACCGAGTACACTGGCAATGCAAAAGATGGCGAGTTGCAGCTAATGACCGCGCATGCAGCGCATCGTCTACACAGCCAGTTTAACTACGCGAAGATTCGAGAAGAGTACGCAATTGCAAACCGTGAACCTATTTGGATTCACCCTGAAGATGCGAAAGCGCGTGGTATTAAAACGGGCGATCTAGTTCGTGCGTTTAACAACCGTGGCCAAGTATTGGTTGGCGCAGAAGTGACTGACCGAATCAAGCAAGGTTCAGTGTGTATTCATGAAGGCGGTTGGCCGGATCTGGATCCGAAAACCGGCATTTGTAAGAACGGCGGTTGTAACGTGTTAACGTTGGATATTCCGACCTCTCGACTTGCAAACGGCTGTGCGGCGAACTCGGCACTGGTTCGTATTGAAAAATACACAGGCCCAGAATTAGAACTAACAGCCTTTGAACCACCAAAAAATGGCTAGAAAAAAGTAGCGCTTGAAAGCAAGAAGCCAGCGAATCGCTGGCTTCTTTTTTATCTAGTCATCGTTCACATTAGCGCGAAGCGAGAGAAACAAACGGCATCTGTTTCTTAATCTGAAATGTCGGGAGTAAAGTAAATACAATCGCGACAAACAAGACCGAACCTATTAAATCTTCAGGGCGATGCATGCCCAGCCATAAGCGGCTATATGCGACGCTCATTCCCCACATCCATAATGACAGTGCAGAGATATAGCACTTGTTCTGTAAGAACAACCCACCAAAGAAAGCCAGACAAATCGAAACGAAAATCGTATGGCCGGATGGGAAAGAATAGTCTTTCTCGCCTTGCCAATGGCGTGTTCGCCAATCACTGACGTGTTCAGTAACCTGGTTAATTACGTTGGCTTGTTGTTTTGTATCTAACTGATAAAACGTTTCTGGTGTTTCAATCAATTGTTCTGCTGCGAGCAATTCCGTGTATGGGCGCGGGCTTTCTGTCATCAGTTTTAGCCCCGTTTTGCTGGCAAAGCCAATCACAAGTAACAGCCCTAACATTGAGAGTTTTTGCATCCACTCAGTGCGACTTGGTTTAAAGCGAAATAAAGAAAGCAGTAGCAGCGTTAAGGTAATTAAAAAGCCTTTGCTGCCAGCAGAATCTGTGAGCAAAGTAAAAGTAATACCCAGACTTTCAGGCACCTGTGAAGTGAGATTGTGATAAGAGCCAAACAGCGACATTGGGATGATGCCAAGAACAAACAAGGCGAGCATCATCAATCCATATTTTTTGGTTTTCATTGAGAGCGTTTTTGTTTTTATTGAGGGTTATTCAACCACGTGAAAATAAGGGGCTTATCTTACGTTATCTGGCGTGAAAAACTTATCAACGCTTTGTCAATTTGACGAGAGAATGAAGGCTGAGTGATGAATTGATGACATTTATCCGGAGGGTAAAGGCGCTCATCCTTAAGCGTTGGGGTCTTAATCCATCAGAGAACGTAAGTATTCTGCTGCTTTGGTTGGGTTTTCTGCATGACAAATGGCAGAAACCAAAGCCAAACCATGCACACCTGTCGCACTCAGGGCAGGAATGTTGGTTTCGTTGATGCCACCAATCGCGACGATTGGTAAGGATGTGGTGTTCAGCGCCATTTTCAAACCTTCAATACCCCAGTGTTTTTTGGTGTTGGTTTTGGTTGGTGTAGCGAAGATGGCACTCAAACCGATGTAATCAATGGGCAGAGAATCCGCCTCTGCCAGCTGCTCTTCAGTCTCAATCGATAAGCCGAGAATCTTGTTTGGGCCAATCAATTGACGAGCAATCCCCGCAGGAATGTCTGACTGTCCGAGGTGAACACCATCGGCATCGACGGCAAGGGCAACATCAACACGATCATTGATGACTAACGGGACGCCAGTGCCTTCAAGGATCGTCTTCACGGCTTGAGCTCGTTCAATAAATGCACGAACGTCACCATGTTTTTCGCGCACCTGTACCATGGTGACCCCGCCTTCTACCGCCTTTCTTACAACGTGTTTGAGAGTGGATAAATCTTGTTGGTCGTCGGTGACCAAATACAAACGATAGGCGTTCATTGTGTTTCCTTTTGCCTCCCACTTTCGTTGGAGTGAGAGGCGTTTAAAGCATTGAGAAGCGAATTATCTCACTTGTAATTTAAGACGTGTTGCCAGTGTTTCTTCATCCAGTTGGTAAAGCTCATCCAAAAGATGCATTTGCAAGCTACCTGGCCCTCGCGCTTGCTCAGCCGCAATTTCACCCACAACGCCAAGCACCGCTGCCGCAGCAAGGCCTGTTTCGTCGCCGATTGCTGCGAAAGCGCCAGTCAGTGCCGTCAGTGTGCAGCCCATTCCGGTTACGTATGGCATCATCTCGTGACCATTATTCAGCTGTACGGTTTGCTCTTTTGTCACTATGTAGTCAGTTTCGCCGGAGATCACCACGCTCGCTCCGTATTCTTCAACTAAGAAGTGAGCCGCCCCAAGGGCCGCATCACTACTGTCGAGTGCATCTACACCTTTGCTTTGCGCTTGCTCACCAGCGAGAGCAATGATTTCGGAAGCATTACCACGAATGATTAACTTGTTTGCAAGGCGGGCGATTTCGCGCGAGGTTTCGGTGCGCAGTGAACTTGCGCCGCAACCGACAGGGTCGAGCACAACGATTTTACCGTTCGAGTTGGCTTGCTCTACCGCGTAGCTCATGCGCGGTGTCCAAACGCTGTCTAGGGTGCCGATGTTGATCACCAAAGCGCCAGCAAACGACATCATTTCTGCCATTTCTTGCTTTGAATGCGCCATGATAGGCGAAGCACCGATAGCCAGCAAAGCGTTCGCCGTGTTGTTCATCACCACGTAGTTGGTAATGTTCACGACTAAAGGCTTTTGCTGACGCACTGCGGTTAATGCTTGAGTGATTTGTTCTACTAACATGAGATTCTCCAATTAACCTTATTGCGCGTTTAGACCTTGTTGCCAAAACGCCACTTCCATACGCGTTGCGGTTTTGAAGACCTGAATCAGGTTTTGACCGCGCTGGCTGTGGATGTCGATTTCAGCCAGTAGCTGGTTAAAGTGTTCGGCCCCACTTGCCACGCCAGATTGGAACTCTTCACCGCCGTACAAGTTAATCCAACTTGCGTAAGGGTTGCCTTCGTATACCGTGTTTTCATCTTCAATCAGCATTTTACCAATGGCGGCGTAGCCGATGGAGCAAGGGGCGAGCGCGGCATACAAGTCAACTAAGTCGCCCGTCATGCCCGCATCCAATACGTAGCGCGTGTAAGCTACGGTGCCAAAATCTTCCGGCTCGTTTTCCAGATCAGATTCCGTCAATCCCCACTGACCGCAGTAGGTAACATGGTGGGCAATCTCTGAATCTAAAAGCGCATGTACGCTTGGTAGTGCGCGGCGCATGTCGTCTAACGTACGTGCTTTGTAGATTGCTAGCGCATAAGCTCGCGCGTACTGTTTTAGGAATAAGAAATCTTGCTTCAAGTAATGTAGAAAACAAGGTTGAGCCAGTGTGCCTTTGGCCAATTGCTGCACGAAGGCATGCTCTGTGTATTCTTGCCAATCTTGGCGGCAAGCGTCGATCAAATCTTGGTATTTCATAATGGGGCTGCCTCGTAATTAGTCAAAGCTCGGTACGTAATCTTTCGCTTTTGGTAGCGTTTCGATGATTTTTTGTGAGTGCATGAACTCGGCGTAGTCGTCATAGCGTTTTAGATCGACTGCTGATGGACGAAGCGCGAAACGAGTTAACGTGTCATTCCATGCGCGTTGGTTGAGCTCGTTGTTTAGCGTGTCTGGTGAGTAAGCGACAAACTCTTTCCAGGACTCTTTCGGATGGTTGACGATGTAAGTAGTCGCTTGCTCCAGCGCTTTGTTGAACGCTTTGATAGCGGCTTTGTCGTAGGTTTTTGCATTCGCCACAAATACCAGTTCGTCATACGCTGGTACGCCGTGTTCTTCTGGGAAGAAGGCTTTGGCTTTGTAGCCTTCTAGCGCAAGTTGGTTGGTTTCGAAGTTACGCAAGCCGCCCCAAATAGCGTCTACTTTCCCTGATGCAAGAGAGGAAGAGAGTGCCCAACCGACGTTGATGATTTGCACGTCAGAAAACTTCACGTTCTCCTGTGCAAGCATGGTGCCGATTGTCGCCTCTTCGTTACCTGCGATAGCAATACCGATTTTCTTGCCTTTGAGGTCGCCAAGGTTATCGTTCTTGCCGTTATCCAACACCATCAATGTGTTGAGGGGAGTAGCAATCAAGGTCGCAGAGCGAATTAATGGCAAGCCAGCCGCTACGTCGATGGTCAAGCTCGGTTGGTATGAAATCGCCATATCGACTTTGCCAGCCGCAACTAGTTTGGGTGGAGTGCTTGGGTCGGCGGGTTCTTGGATATTGACCTTCAAACCTTGCTGTTTAAAGTAGCCGCGCTCTTGTGCGATCACGATAGGGCCATGGTTCGGGTTAACGAACCAATCCAGCATTAAAGTAAGCTCTTTTTCGGCAGCTAGTACGTTAGTTGAAACCATTGAAGCGAGCAGAGCAGCAGCGCTCATGAGTTTGTTTTTATTCACGAGGTTCTTCCTTTTTCTTTCCCTATTTGTTTTCCCAGGGAATGGCTTTTTTCAGTAATTTGTCAGTGGTGAAATAGAGTGCGATAGACAGCGCGGCGAGAATAAACAGCGCCGCGAACATCTCATCGATGATCATGCGAGCGTTGGCTTGCAGCATCAGATAGCCCAAGCCCTCACTTGAGCCAACCCATTCACCTACCACGGCACCAATCGGCGCAATAACCACGGCAACGCGAATACCAGACGCTAACGTTGGTAGGGCGGCAGGCAGTTGAATATGGCGCAGTAATTGCCATTTCGATGCGCCCATGGTTTTGGCAAGATCGAGATAGCCGGTGGGGGTGTTGCGCAGTCCGTCATAACAACAAGTTGTTACAGGGAAAAAGATGATGATCGCCGCCATTACTACTTTCGATGCAATGCCGTAACCCAGCCAAAGCATGAGCACTGGCGCGATAGCAAATACTGGAATTGCTTGGCTAGCAATCAGAATTGGGAGTAACCAACGCTTCAGCGGCTCGAACATCAGCATTTGTAAAGCGAATAGCAACCCCATCGATAAGCCGAGTGCGAGGCCAAGAAGGATCTCTTGCGCGGTGACCCAAGTGTGTTTGAGTAGCACGTCGTATCGAGTGATTAATCTATCCAATACTTCTATTGGCGAAGGCAAGATGAAGCTCGGCATGTCAAACACCACTACAATGAGTTGCCACAAACCTAAGATCACGGCTGCGCTGATCAGCAGACGCAACGCCGGATGAGTTACGCGTTCCTTTTTACTAATACGCGCCGAAACGGAGTTGTACTGAGTCATATCACTCATAGTCTTTCTCCAACTGATCCAAAATCGCCTGCTGTAGCGCTGCGCACTCTCCATTGAGAGATCTTGGTGGCTTGGAGTCCGGAACAACCAAGTGCTGCGCTTGAGCAGGCGTGCCTTGCAACACATAGAGTTGGTGTGCCAATCGCACCGCTTCTTGCGGATCGTGCGTAATCAAGACAACGGTTTTGTCCTTAAGTAACTCGGCAGAGAGAGTTTGCAATTTGTGGCGAGTGACCGCATCTAGCGCGGAGAAAGGTTCATCCATCAAAACCAAAGGTTTGTCTTGCATCAGAGTGCGAGCAAGGGCTACGCGCTGGCGCATACCTCCAGAGAGTTGAGCGGGTTTGGCGTAAGCGTAATCTGCCAACCCAACGTGCTCTAACAAGTTGAGAGCACGTTGTTTCTCATTCGCTGGATTTGAGTTGGTGTGAGAAAAGCGCGAGCTGAGGCAGACGTTATCCAGCACGTTAAGCCAAGGCAGCAACAAATCTTGCTGGGCCATATAAGCGATACGGCCATGCAGTGCAGCGCCATCGGTTGTGATGAGTTTGCCATACCAGTCAACTTGGTCATCCAGTAAACCAGCTAAGTAACGTAATATCGTGGTTTTTCCGCAGCCACTTCGCCCGAGCAATACCGTCCATTGACCGACAGGAATGGTCATGTTCACTCCCGCTAAAGTCGGTGTTTGGCTGTCTTTGTATTGCAAACTGGCGTCGGAAAGCTGAATGCCAATCGCGTTAGCGAACATAAGTATGACCCGAAAAAAAGTGATTCACAGGGCCGTGACCTTTACCGACATCCAATTCATCAGCGTGTGCGATAGCTTGGCTGATGTACTGCTTACCAAGGTGCACTGCTTTGTGTAGGTTGTTGCCTTGGCTAAGGTAAGACGCAATGGCGGAAGACAGTGTACAGCCCGTACCGTGGGTGTTTTTGGTCGGAAAACGCTTGGCGCTGATTAACTCGGCACAGTCTTGCATGATCAGCAGATCGTTGCTGTTTTCATTTTCTTCAAGATGACCGCCTTTGAGCAGAATAGCTTTGGCACCAAGTGCACGAAGGTCGGTAATCATATCGTTCATTTCAGATTCTGATTGAGGCACTGGCTTACCCGTCAATGCTGCACCTTCTGGCAGGTTAGGAGTGATGATGTCTGCCAGTGGAATTAACTCTTCTTTTAATGTGCTGATTGCCGACTGTTCCAGTAATAGATCGCCGCTGGTGGCCACCATTACAGGGTCAATCACGAGGTGTTTTGGCTGGTATTGTTTAATTTTGTCTGCAACAACTTTGATGATGTTGGAGTCGGCTAGCATGCCCACTTTGACTGCAACGATGTTGAGGTCGGTAAATACTGCATCAAGTTGGCTCTCTACATGGTCGAGAGGAATGGGGAAAATCGCAGAAACGCCTTGGGTATTTTGCGAAGTAATCGCCGTGATTACCGAGCAAGCAAAACTGCCGGTTGCGGACATCGCTTTGATGTCGGCTTGAATACCTGCACCGCCACCACTGTCTGAGCCCGCGATGGTCAATACGATAGGGGTAGGCAAGGCTGGCGTGTGATGTGAATGAGGTTGTGATTGCTGCGTCATGGTCGCTCCTACTACAAGACGTATAGGAACTGACTTTGACCGTTGCAGATAGATCGATTTTTCGATCGCTATCGCTTACCTAAGAGGGGCGACGAAAGGCAAAGTGTGCATAGTTCCCTACGTCAGTGCTAACTGAATCAGGTTCAACGGGTCTCGAATTTCGATCTCAGCCAACACTTGTCGTGTGGCCCCCCGACTATTTCGTTCGGATGATAGCAGGACCATTGCGGAAGGGATACGTTTTTTGAGCGTAATTATAATGAGTATTCAATTATGCGAGGTGAGTGATAAAGTAAGCACCTAAATGGTTTGCTGTGTGGAATTTACTAGTGCAACGCTCTGGTGAATGAGCAGAACCTGGAATATTTAATAAATAATCGTGGTCTCGCTAAGCAAGGATTAGCACAAAACAAGGTTAAAAAACTGTTAAAATTTAACGTGTTGCCAATTTAACTTTGTTGAACTTTTTCACAGTTAATTAGGAAGGCTAAGACGATCATCGAGCAAGGAGACTTCATGCTTAATTCTGCAACAGCGAAGTCAGTGATCGATCATGCTCTCTTTTTAGGGGCTGATTTCGCTGAACTATTCGTTGAACATCATCAAACTAACACCGTCCAGATCGCATCTGGTGAGGTGGACAAGGTCAATTCGGGGATTGATTTTGGTATCGGTATTCGCCTCTTCTTCGGTCACAAAGTGCTTTATGGATACACCAATAGCACGGACGAAGCCGAGCTAAAACGCGTAACCTCATTGCTTGCGGCAAAAGACAAGCGTGAACAAATCGCGTCAGCAGGTTCTTTAAATTTGAACCGCTACCCAATCCAACACGGTTGCCGCATGCCGTTAAGTCAGGATGCCAACTTAGATTCAAAAATCGCGTTTCTATTGAAAGTTGACCAAGCTGCGCGTGCAGAAAGTGAGTACATCAGCCAGTTCATTGGTAGTGTGCTTCAGCGCGAGCAACAAGTGTCTATCTTCAACTCAGAAGGTTTGCATGTAGACGATACGCGTCACTACATTCGTGTGGCGGGTAACACCGTTGCTCAAAAAGGTAATGAGCAGTCTTCTGGTATGGAAGGTCCTGGCGCTCTTGCTGGTTGGGAGTTCAGCGAACAGCTTGATGCGAAAGAGCTGGGTCAAACTATCGCGCAGCAAGCGTTAGTGAAACTTGGCGCGGATGCTTGTCCATCGGGGGAAATGCCAGTGATAATTGGTAACGGCTTTGGCGGCGTTATCTTCCATGAAGCGTGTGGCCACTTACTCGAAACCACTTCGGTTGCGAAGAAAGCGTCCGTATTCCACGACAAGATGGGCGAAATGATTGCTCACACCGCAGTGAATGCTGTCGATGACGGCACCATGACCAACGAATGGGGCTCGATTCATGTTGATGACGAAGGCATGAAGACTCAGCGCACTCAATTGATCAAAGACGGTAAGCTAACCAGCTTTATGGTCGATAAAATGGGTGGCATGAAGACAGGTTATGAGCCTACGGGTTCTGGTCGTCGTCAGAACTACAAGTTCGCACCAACCTCGCGTATGCGTAACACCTTTATCGAAGAAGGCGAGCATTCACTTGATGACATGCTGGCAGGTATCGAACGTGGTATCTATGCGAAGAAGATGGGCGGCGGCTCGGTTCAACCGGGAACGGGCGAGTTTAACTTTGCTGTTCGTGAAGCTTACCTCATTGAAAATGGCAAAATCACCAAACCTCTGAAAACAGCAACGCTGATCAGTACGGGTCCAAAAGTGTTGAAAGAAATCAGCATGGTCGGCAAAGACATGGCGCTTGCGCCGGGCATGTGTGGTTCAGTAAGTGGTTCAGTACCAACAACAGTCGGTCAGCCAACACTGAAAGTAGATAATATTCTGGTAGGAGGCGGTAACTAATGAGCCAAGAAAAACAACTTCTTAATGCGGTTGATTACGTACTATCAGAAGCAAAGCGTCAAGGCGCAGAAGCGGACGTCATTGTAAACTGCAACAGCAGCTTTTCGCTGAAAGCAAACCAAGGCAAGCTGGATGAGTACAAAGTAAGCTCAAGTCAAGTGCTGGGTGTTCGAGTTATTAAAGATGCTCGTGTCGCGACAAGTTATTCTGAATCACTCGAGCAACCAAGTTTAGATTTGATGCTCACAAACGCGCTGCAAAGTGCTCGCTTTTCCAAGCAAGATGAACATCAGAGCATTAGTTGCGTGAACAGCCAAATCACCACTGATATTGCAGAAATTGCGCAAGACGATACCACATCGGTCGATGAGAAAATTGAACTGTCCCTTGCGCTTGAGCAAGGTGTTGTGGCTCTGCCTCACGCTTCAAGCTCACCATACAATGGTTACAGTGACGGTGAAACTCAGCTCATCATCGCGAATACTCAAGGTACGTTATGTCAACATTTCGAGCGATCGTTCACTTGTTACGCGTATACCCTGTTTGAAAAAGACGGCAAACAGTCGATGGCAGGTAGAATGTCGCTAGGTCGCCGTTTTGATGAGTTGGATCCAGCTTATTGTATAGAAGGCGGTTATAACCTTGCTCGTGATCTTCTTGAAGGTGTACCGGTTGCGACGGGTAACTACCCTGCTATTTTCCACATTAATGCGCTAGCAAGTTTATTCGGTGCTTTCGGCAGTGCTTTCTCTGGCGTAAGCGCGATGAAAGGCATTACGCCACTGGGTGATAAGCTTGGTCAAAGCGTAGCAAGTGAACTTCTCACCTTTACCGATGCGGCATACATGCCCAATGGTATGGCTATCGCAGGGTTTGATAGTGAAGGCTTCGCTACTCAAGATAATGTGATGATTGCTAATGGTGAGTTGAAAACCTTGCTACACAACAGCCAGACTGCAAGTTATTTGGGCGCAGTCTCGACAGCAAGTGCAGCTCGCGGTGCTAAATCGAGCTTAGACGTATCAGCCAATCACAAAGTGATTGCGACAGGCAACAGCAGTGCGTCAGAAGTAAAAGCGGGTGAGTACCTAGAGTTAGTGGAACTGCAAGGGGTTCACTCTGGTGCAGATGCTGTCAGTGGTGATTTCTCATTTGGTGCGAGTGGTTTCTTGTGCCGTGATGGTCAACGTGTTCAACCTGTGCGCGGAATTACAGTTGCAGGTAACTTCTATAAGATGCTGCAAGAAGTAGAAGCTGTGGGTGATACGCAGCTTATTAATGATAGCCGCACTTTCTTCGCGCCAGATGTGCGTTTTGCTCGATTGAGTATTGGCGGTAAATAAGCGCGGCATAGAAAGTCAGAAACAAAAAAGAGGACTCAATCGAGTCCTCTTTCATCATCTAGCAACGTATACGCGAATAACTAGAATTCGCGGATATCCAGTTCGTTGTGGATCAATACTACACACTGAGAAGCAAACAGCATCTTAGGTCCAAGGCTGATTTTCTCAGTACCTAGGCGCTTCAAGCTGTTGAACGACTTCTTCGGCATCGGAATGTGGTCGGTTAGCAAGAAACATGGGTTTTCACCAATTTCTGCATCACGAACAAATTCGCCTTTCTTGTCCAACATATAAAGTTGGTGGTCTTCTGCCAGTTCTTGAACCAAGCGTTCGAAGCTCACTGTACGAACCGTAATACCCGGCTCAACTTCACGAAGCTGCTCTTTACCCATACCAACAGATGCGTCCAACGCACGAGCAACCGCTGCAATCAGAGTCGACTCGTGAAAACCGCCAATGTTGGTAATGTCGTTTGAACGAATGGTAATCGTGCGCGAGTAATCCTTCGTGCTCTCTAATACCAAATGGACAACCACATCTTCACGGTGAGATTGTGCCACGAACATGGTGTTCATCATGGTATGAGCAAGGATCTCGGTATGCGCCTCGTTACCAACACCTTCTAATAGTGCTTTGCTGGTGGTTGGCGCCGCGCGAGCTCGTAAAACAAAAGAGCGCATGAATTTAGCCTCTATATAGAAAGAGTGAATGCGCGGAAGTATATACCTAAGCAGGGAACGGATGCGAGTTTAATAGTAAATGTGAACTTACTTACAAAGCTTCGATTGTGGAGCTGGGTGTGCTCGTTAGAATAGGAGGCAACCCTGTTAGGAGTGGTATATGGAAATCAAACAGATAAATAAAGACATTTATAAAAAGAAAGTAAACCTGGTGATTGGCGGTTTTGTTGCGTTGCTCGCTATCTCATCTCTTGCCTTTAGTACCTTGCTTATTGTTTTGTTTGGCAACACTGAAGTCGTACCTGAACAATCAACGGGAAACTTTCATTGGAATTTGATTGGTGTCGTTCTCGCAGTCGCAACTTCCCTCTCTTTATTGAATCAAATTAAAACTCGACCATACATGGAAGAGGTGCTGTACGTTTGGAAGCTCAAGCAACTGCACAACAAAATATTTCGTAAACTAAAAAGCATTAAAGCAGCCGCGAGCAATGACGATGTAAAAGCGCTCACTACGCTTAAGTTCTATTACACAACGCAACAACAAGTGTTTGAGTTAGACAACAACACATTGACGATGAATAGTGTAAATAAAGAATTAGAGGCAATTGAGCAAATCGAAGCGGCGCAATCACTGGATCTTGATATCACCAGCTTTAAAGAGAGCTGGGTAGACACATACTGATTGCCTATTTGCTACTTGAAGTTAACAACTGAGTGCCAAAATCAAGCGTTTGAGTGAGATTTAATCACTCGATGCTTTTTTTTAAGTTTTTTTCTAAAAAGGGGTTGCCAAGAAAAATCATCTCCCTATAATGCGCCTCCGTTGTCAGGGCAAAGCGGAAACGCAAAAGCGGTTGGCAACAAGGCGAAAGAAAAGCTTCTAAAAATTAATTTAAAAAAGTGTTTGACACTGAAAGTTAATTCCTTAGAATACGCCTCCGCTTCGATAGCAAAGCTTACGAAGCAAGCTCTTTAACAATATAGACCTATCAATCTGTGTGGGCACTCGTTGATGATAATCCAATTAGAAATTTCTCTTAATAAAGAGGGGTTTCAAATTAGGTTTCAATGATACGAAGTGACCATTGAATCTTCGGATTCAGCACAGTCAATTCAAACATTACTTTATGTAATGTTCAGTATTCATTGAGCCGAC
>NZ_SHOE01000032.1:0-48647 GCF_012275705.1 Vibrio chemaguriensis | reverse complement strand
TGCTTGCGTCGTCATCTACGCTCCCTTTAAACCCAATAAATCCTTTTTTTTTTCAAGCTGAGATGTGTATAAGAGACAGTATTTATACTACAAGCGGACAATAAATCGCATTCTTCAACAACACAGATTTAACATTAGATTTAATTTAACTCATAGTGACTGCGCCCTAATACACTTTCAATTAGGTGGGTATATTAGAGAACAAAGATATTTAAATATCTAAGAACAACCACAATATGCATCAGAGCACATTTGTTATCGCTTTTCTATTTAGCTCACCGAAATTAAAAACCAAAATATAATAACAACCGACCAATATTGATAAACACGAAGAGATACATCTAATATTTTCCTTGATAAAATTTCAAAAGGGACTATTCCTATGTCAGCACGCCAAACTATCGATGAGATTTTGCTAAAGTTTGCTCATCAAATAGGCTTGCCTGCACTGCATCTAACGGAAAATGAAGTAAGCTTAGCGTTTGATGATAATCTAAGAGTGCATATCATCTTTCATCCTGAATCGACAACCCTCCAGCTCGAAGCTGAGATTGTTGGTCTTCAAATCGTTAATTCCGATCTCTATCGTTCTTTCCTAGCCTTTAATTATCACTGGCCTGAGCATCAATTATTCTTTAGTTTAGATAATCATCGACATGTACTCTGTTTAAACCGACTCATTAACATTAAGCGACTGGATTATGAGTATTTTGAAACTGCTTTGGCGGAATTGTTGACGCAAAGTGAGTCGTGGGAGTCGTTATTGTCTGCTCATGTCGCCACTGCTGAGGTAGCTCCGATGCCACAAACTTTAGACTTAAGAGTTTAGGTGTCTCTATGTCCAACGACATCCAATCTAAATACACTAACTTACCGGTTCATGAAGTAAAGCAAGCACAGCAAAGTGATGCTCTGCCACAAGGAACGTTTCATGGCCGCAAAGTGACCCTACTCTCTTCATCAGAAAGCAGTTTGGCTCGAATGAGCTCTAAAAGAGAACTTAGCGAATGTTTAAACCAGTTTGCGAGTCTTGAGTCTTGTAATCGCGTCTTGGATTTTGATCAGCAGTTTAGTCTTGAAAAGCAAAACACCGCGGTCGAAAAACTACTTGAACGAAAAGTGACCGTAATTCAACGTTCCTGATCACGCAATATAAATGGGTTCAAAATATAAATTTCACGTATATGCACCCTCCCACCCGCAAGCCCATGCAATAAAAAACCCCGAAGGCTCGGGGTTTTGGTTAGTACTGCTTTTTCTTTGTTAACTACTTCAATTTAGAAGAAGCCTAGTGGATCAACACTGTAGCTAATCAATAGGTTTTTCGTATTTTGGTAGTGATCCAGCATCATCTTATGTGTTTCACGTCCAATACCTGACTTTTTATAGCCACCGAACGCAGCGTGTGCAGGGTAAGCGTGGTAGCAGTTAATCCAAATTCGACCAGCTTCGATATTACGGCCCATACGATATGCGACGTTCGCATCACGAGTCCAAACGCCTGCGCCTAAGCCATATTCGGTGTCGTTCGCGATTTCCAGAGCTTCCGCTTCATCTTTAAACTTAGTGATGGCAATGACGGGGCCAAAGATTTCTTCTTGGAAAATACGCATCTTATTGTGGCCTTCCAACATCGTTGGCTGAATGTAGTAACCCTGATTGATTGACTCTGGCTGTTCAGATACGCCACCACCAAAGACCACTTTTGCGCCTTCTTCACGGCCGATTTCGAGGTAACTTAAAATCTTATCAAACTGTTCTTGAGAAGCCTGAGCACCAACTTGAGTATCGGTATCGAGCGGGTTACCTTGCTTGATTAACTGCGCACGTTCCGTCAATTTCTCTACAAACTTATCGTAAATCGCTTCATGAACTAATACACGAGATGGACAGGTACAAACTTCGCCTTGGTTGAAGAAACCAAGTAGCGTACCTTCGATACACTTGTCGAGGTACTCATCTTCGTAATCGAAAATATCTGAGAAGTAGATGTTTGGAGATTTACCACCTAGCTCAACTGTCGATGGGATCAAGTTGTCTGCTGCACATTTTAGAATGTGATTACCAACCTGTGTTGAACCGGTAAACGCTAACTTCGCAATGCGGTTGCTGGTTGCAAGCGCTTGGCCCGCTTCTGAACCAAAACCATTAACAACGTTGATGACGCCCGGAGGCAGTAGATCACCGATCTTTTCCATAAGAACCAGAATCGACGTTGGCGTTTGTTCTGCTGGCTTCAATACCACGCAACAACCTGCCGCAAGTGCCGGTGCCAGTTTCCAAGCCGCCATCAACATAGGGAAGTTCCAAGGGATGATTTGACCAACTACGCCAATCGGCTCTGGGAAGTGATAGCTTGCCGTGTGCTCATCCAGCTCCGCCGCACTGCCTTCTTGCGCGCGAATGCAGCCAGCAAAGTAACGGAAATGATCCACCACCAAAGGTAAATCCGCAGCCAAGGTTTCACGAACTGGTTTGCCGTTTTCCCATGTTTCTGCAACTGCAAGTTCTTCTAAATGCTGTTCGATACGATCAGCGATTTTCAGCAAGATGTTAGAGCGTTCAGTCACACTGGTTTTCGCCCATTTTGCTTTGATGTTGTGTGCCGCATCCAATGCTAAGTTGATATCCGCCTCGCCAGAACGAGCAACTTTACAATACGCTTGTCCGTTGATTGGTGAGATATTATCAAAGTACTCACCGCCCGTTGGTTTTACCCATTCCCCACCGATAAAGTTATCGTAATGCGATTTGAAATTAACGATGGCATTTTCACTACCTGGCTGTGCATAGATCATAACTCTTCCTTTTGTTTCTCGTTCAATGTGTTATTGCAGTGTCGTATCGCACTGTTCACAAAGAGCATTACGCAAGTCACACGCCAACTACACCACACTTGTTGTTAATTAAATGTAAAACTATGATTACCAAGCGATAACAAACCAAGTGAGCGATGTTTGAGCGGATGTATGGTGTGAACACCAATGTTCAAGTGTTCCAAAATGGCACACCCTCACTGTGACAAAATGGTACAGTCATGGAACTTCAACACATTAGCGATAACAATTGGCTTTCAACTTCATGGATCCGAAGTGAACAGGCGGGTTTAAAACAGCGTCGACGCCCTGAAGATATTCGAGTGACACCAGCGACACTTCAAGATAGGCGTCACCAACTCAACTTCTTATTGGAAACCGTCACCCAGTTTGCTCTCCCGCTGTTTAATCAGCTTTTTGCTCATAGTGACAGCCGCTTAATTCTGACGGATGCCGACGGCGTCATCATCGGCAGTTGGGGACAACCTAAGTTCCGCGAGAAGTTGACCGAAATTGCGCTAAGCTCTGGTGCGTGCTGGCAAGAAAAGGTCAAAGGCACCAACGCGATTGGGACTGCGATAGTTGAAGCAAAACCGGTCTCAGTCATCGGCGATCAACACTTCATCCAACATCATCGTTTTATTAGCTGCTCGGCCAATCCTATTTTCGATCATCTTGGTCATTTGATTGGCGTGCTAGATATCACCAGCGAACAAAAGAAACATGATTTCTCAACGCAAGTGCTGGTACAGAACATGGTTCAGCAAGTTGAAAATCAATTGCTTAACTTGATTCCACAAGGGCATATTCGTGTGGATTTGGCGTGTGAAAAAGGCTTACTAAACAGTGGATGGCAAGGCATTATCATCGCTAATGAAGATGGACAGATTCTCGCGCACAACCAAGTTGCTTCTCAGCTCCTCGCGCAACAAAACGTCATCGGGCAATCGCTCGACGACATTCTTTCTATCCAAAATGCCGACCATCCTTTCGTGTTCAAAACAAAGCCGTTGACCGACAAAAAAGTGAAGTCTCGTTCCGTTACCGCTTCCAATGATCTGCATTACGGCGATTCTACTGTCGAACATTGCTGGCAACAAGCCAATCGCGTTATCGATAAAGACATCAGCTTACTGATTCTCGGAGAAACTGGGGTTGGTAAAAATGAGTTTGTGAAAGCACTACATAAAAACAGCCAGAGAAAAACGGGGCCGTTGGTTTCCGTCAACTGTGGCGCACTACCGAAAGATTTGGTTGAGTCCGAATTGTTTGGCTACGTAGCTGGTGCATTTACTGGCGCAAACAGCAAAGGCTATCAGGGAAAAATTCGCCAAGCACACAAAGGGATTTTGTTTCTGGATGAAATCGCAGATTTACCCTTGGAAGCTCAAAGCCGTTTACTGCATGTATTGCAAGATAAAACCGTGCTTCCTGTGGGTTCAAACCAAAGTGTTCAAGTCGATACGCAAATCATTGCGGCCACACATAAAGATCTCGAGAACTTGGTTAGCGAAGGATTGTTCCGTCAAGACTTATACTATCGCCTCAATGGTTTGATCATCGAATTGCCTCGCTTTGAAGAACGAGATGATAAGCAACAACTGATCGCAAATATCCACCGACGTCATGCTGAATCTGAACAACAACTTTGCCCTCACCTACTTTCTCTGCTGCTTTCTTACTCTTGGCCAGGAAACTTGCGTGAACTCGATAGTTTAATCAAAGTATCCGCGTTAATGGCGCAAGGTGAAGAAACGTTAGAGCTCGCTCACGTACCGACTCACTTGAGTAAGAAACTCAGCCAAGCTCAAGACGTAACAACCTCTGCCGAACCCACGTTAGAACTGCGTGCAACCGTCGAAGACAAACTGCTCAAAACATATCAAGCCAATCAGGGGAACATCAGCAAAACATCTCGCATGCTTGGCGTCAGTCGAAATACGATTTATAGAAAGCTGAAAAGCCTCGGCATATTGGGTTAATCCATAACCTCAGATACAAAAAGAGCACCTTTGCGGTGCTCTTTCTATTTGAAACCTAGCTTACAGGCCGCCTTGTTGTTGAGCCTGTTTTACTAATGCCTGACGTTGAGTTTCCTTCTCAGAGATCACTTGGTTGTCCTTGTGTATTTCCTGATCCAATTCTGCCGGAATGAAAACAAAGTACTTGTTAAGAGTCATCTTAGAACCTCAATTTGTTGTATTAATCACCTTCTTGGTCAACGTAAACAACACCAGAAAAACACGTTTTACTGGATCCTTGTTGCTGGTTTCAAAAAATAGAGGATGTTCATTTATTAAACATCCTCCATGTGGGCGCTAATTATAGGCGTAGTTCAAAGGCTTACCTAGCACTCTTTTTCGCCTTTCTTGCAACCTTAGTTTCATTCTCAAATCTGATGCAATCACACATATTCAATAAAGTATTGTTAAGCAAAGAAAAGTGATTTTCATCGTGACTGATAATGAGGATGAGCTTCCCGGAATTATTGACTTGAAATTACGCCTAGTAAACTCGAAGGCTGCAATAATAGCGTTAAAAGGCCTTAATCCGCACAGCAAAAACTTTGAAGTGATAGACAAATGCATTCATATATTTGTAAATCCGTTTATGGATTTGTCTACCAGTTCAATATTTCACCTTTTTTGAGAAATCTTTAGCCGCTTTTTTGTGTGAAACGCAAAAAAAGAACAGACAATCAAAGCGTGGTATATGACCACACTTGTCTATCCCCACTCAGCTTTGGGAGGCGTTTATGAAAAGTAACAAACTTGGCCATGTGATGTCTTTCAGCAGAATGTTTTCCTTCATTGCGTTTTTGACGGCTACATTCGCATGGATTCTTAGCATGTATGCCCTATTTACTGTTTCTGTAGTGGCTCTTGTGGTCAGCGCAATTCTCTACCTCAAAGACAGGTTTTATCAAAACAAGAAAACGACCACTGAAAAGAGCGCCTAGGCGCTCTTTAAGTTTCATAAAGCCAGACACAAAAAAGGATGCTTAGGCATCCTTTTATACTTAGTCGATTTACTTAAAACGATTACACGTCGTAAGTTGTAGACGCTGTGTCACCGCCTGTACCAGTCCAGTTAGTGTGGAAGAATTCACCACGCTCACGGTCGATACGCTCGTAAGTGTGAGCACCGAAGTAGTCACGTTGAGCTTGCAGTAGGTTCGCAGGTAGACGAGCTGTTGTGTAACCGTCTAGGAACGTTAGTGCGGAAGTCGTACATGGCATTGGGATGCCTGCTTCTAGAGACTTAGCCGCCACTTTACGCCATGCTACTAGGCTGTTTTGTAGGATACCTTTGAAGTAATCATCAGAGCCTAGGAATGCTAGTTCTGGATTCGCTTCGTATGCATCACGGATGTTGCCTAGGAACGCAGAACGGATGATACAACCACCACGCCACATAAGAGCAACGTTACCGTAGTTTAGGTCCCAGCCATTCTCGTTTGATGCTTCGCGCATTAGCATAAAGCCTTGAGCGTAAGAGATGATCTTAGACGCTAGAAGCGCTTGACGTAGTGCGTCAACCCACTCTTGCTTGTCACCTTCTACTGGCGTGATTGTCTTGCCGAACAGTTTCTCAGCTTCAACACGTTGATCTTTTAGTGCAGATAGACAGCGAGAGAATACGGACTCAGAGATTAGCGTTAGAGGAATACCTAGGTCTAGAGCGTTGATACCCGTCCATTTACCTGTACCTTTTTGGCCAGCAGTGTCTAGGATTTTCTCAACTAGAGGCTCACCGTCTTCGTCTTTGTAGCCAAGGATGTCAGCCGTAATTTCAACAAGGTAGCTGTTTAGCTCAGTGTTGTTCCACTCAGCGAATACCGCTTGCATCTCGTCTGCAGACATACCAAGACCGTCTTTCATGAACTGGTAAGCTTCTGTGATCAGCTGCATGTCGCCGTATTCGATGCCGTTGTGAACCATCTTAACGAAGTGGCCCGCACCGTCGTTACCAACCCAATCACAACAAGGCTCGCCTGCATCAGTTTTCGCAGAAATACCTTGGAAGATAGGCTTAACCGCTTCCCAAGCTTCTGGAGCGCCGCCTGGCATGATAGATGGACCGAAGCGCGCACCTTCTTCACCACCAGATACGCCAGTACCGATGAAGTGGATACCTTTTTCGCGTAGTGCTGCAACGCGACGGTTTGTATCTGGGTAGTTCGTGTTACCACCGTCGATGATGATGTCGCCTTTGTCTAGTAGAGGGACTAGAGCGTCGATGAATTTATCGACAACGTCACCTGCGCGAACCATTAGCATCACTTTACGTGGCGTTTCTAGCTTCTCTACTAGTTCTTCTAGAGAGTATGCACCGATGATGTTGGTGCCTTTCGCTGGTCCTTCCAGAAACTCGTCTACTTTAGCAGCAGTACGGTTGTGAGCGACCACTTTAAAACCGTGGTCGTTCATGTTTAGGATAAGGTTTTGACCCATTACCGCTAGGCCAATTACACCGATATCACCTTTCATTGTTTCTCTCCAATTTTGTTTCATTGACGAGCAGCGTTTAAGCAATTTTTGCTGCTGCGTCCAAATCTAAATACCATTCCGTCAGGCCAGATTTCGCTTGAATCTTAGCCGCTGGGTATGGCAGTGCGTGTGCAGGTGAACTGTTGATCTCTTCAACGATGTCCGCTTTTCCTGCACCAAGCACTAAGTAACTGATGCGTTTTGCTGCTTCTAAAACGCGTGCCGTTTTTGACACACGAAGCTGGCCTGACTCAGGATGAGAAGCCACAAGAGATAGATTCGCATCATCATAATTAGTTTGGCCAGGGAACAGAGAAGCTGTGTGACCATCTGCACCAACACCTAATAAGATCCAGTCAAACACAGGGGTTCCGTTTTCAGTCGGAATCACCTCTGACATCTCTTTCGCAAAGCGTTCCGCTTCCACTTTAGGGTCATCTTCACCGCGAATACGGTGGATGTTTTCTGTTGGAATGTTTACTTGGCTAAACAGTAGCGCGTTCGCTTCTCCGTAGTTGCTTTCCGCATCGTCAGGTGCGACACAACGTTCGTCACCCCACCAGAAGTGGAGGTTTTGCCACTGAATAGAGGTTGCGTAAGCCTCTGAAGCCAACAGTTTGAACAGCATTTTAGGAGTGCTGCCGCCAGAAAGAGAGATGTGAACAGGTCGGCCCATTTCGCTGAACGCTTTCATGTCGTTAGCTAGGCTTTCAACTACCTGCTCTGCTGTTTGGTAGATCTTATGGTTGATCATAGTTCACAGTAATCCGTATCTGTTAAGTTTTTACATGGGAAGCGCCAAGCGCGACCATCACGCTGTAGCAGGTCGTCTGACTCTTTAGGACCCCATGTGCCGCATGCGTACCCGAAGAGGGATTGTGGATCTTGTTTAAAATCTAAAATTGGCTGTACGTACTGCCAACACGCTTCCACCGCATCACTACGTGCAAATAGCGTAGCATCACCATTCAAAGCATCAAGTAGAAGACGCTCATACGCAGTTAGCATTTGCGTTTCTTGTAGATCAGCGTAATGAAAGTTCATTTTCACTTCTTTCGCTTCAAAACCTGCGCCTGGCTCTTTCAAGCCAAAGCTCATTTGAATGCCTTCGTCTGGCTGAATGCGAATGATCAGCTTGTTTTCTGGTGCGTTTTGACCAAACACTGGGTGCGGTGTTTGTTTAAAGTGGATAACCACTTCAGTCACGCGTGTTGGAAGACGCTTACCAGTACGCACGTAGAATGGCACGCCATTCCAACGCCAGTTGTTAATGTAGGCTTTCAAACCGATGTAAGTTTCGGTACGTGAATCATCTGCAACCCCCGGCTCTTCACGGTAGCCACGTAGACTTTGTCCACGAACTTCAGAAGCGGTGTATTGACCTAATACTAGATCGTTACGCAGAGCGTTTTCGTCCAAAGGTTTTAAACACTGGAGTACTTTAACGACTTCATCACGCATCGAATCTGCATTGATCTGTGCTGGTGGCTCCATACCCACCATCGCCAATACTTGTAGCAGGTGGTTTTGGAACATATCGCGCACGGCACCCGAGTTGTCGTAGTAACCACCACGCTCCTCTACGCCGAGGAATTCTGCGCCCGTGATTTCAACATAATCAATGAAGTTACGGTTCCAAAGCGGCTCAAACATCGCGTTTGAGAAACGAAGTACAAGAAGGTTTTGTACCGTCTCTTTACCTAAGTAATGGTCAATTCGGTAGATTTGATGCTCTTGGAAGTGCTCGTGAATTTCTTTATCCAGAATACGCGCTGATTCAAGGTCATAACCGAATGGTTTCTCAATAATCAGGCGTTTCCAACCATCTTCTTCTTTGTTTAGGCCGTGTGCTGCAAGACTTGCAGGAATCACACTGTATAAACTTGGTGGGGTTGCTAAGTAGAAAAGCGTATTGCGCTGATCGAAGCGATATTCGTCAGCAAGTTGGTCTAAACGAGAAGATAGCTTACTGTAATCTTGTGTGTCAGAAGTATTGATAGCTTGGTAGTGCAGATGGTTAATAAATGCATCAAGCGTTTCTGGCTCAGTCTTTTCCATTTCCTGAAGCGATTTTTTCAGCTTCGCGCGGTAAGACTCATCACTGTATTCAGTGCGACTTACACCCAGAATGGCAAAATTTTCTGGAAGCTGCTTGTTCGCATAGAGGTGGTATAAAGCAGGAATGAGCTTACGATATGTAAGGTCACCTGAAGCACCAAAAATAACGATGCTGCTGTTTTCTGGTATTACCATCATCTTTCCCTTAAAAACGAGGTACTTATTGTGTGCCCGGATACGGCTAAAGGATGAGCCAACCCTATCAATGGCACCTCAAAATAGAAAATTGGTCTTACCTATTACGTTGATAGGTAAAGTCTATAGGCCCAAAGAACCTCAAGAAGTAGCACTCCCAAATCTGTTGGAAACACGACGTATTAAGGTCATTTAGGTCACTTATGTCTCAAAAGTACACACTGTACTCGCTGGAGGAGAGTCCGACACGGTGCAGTATTGTCTACGACTATTTGATTTACATCAACACTTGCCAGTGCAAACGTTTAAATAAGTTGCACAAAACATCATAAACATTTGTATTTTATGGATAAAAAAAGTTGCACTAACGTAAGACAAAAATTAAGCAAAAACTCTAATATGGACAATCCTTACCCACCCTTGCAATCCATTACAATTTTATTGTGATCTATGTGGCCTGAATTTTATCCTCTTACTCTATTGATAATGATACTCAATTAAAGATAATGAGGATACTATTAATGCGAAAGTAGAATGTCATGAAACCAAGCACAAAGAATCTGCACCCGATAAACCGAATACACTCTGTGCTTGATTACATTCACAACAATCTAGATATCGCACTTAGTGTGGATGAAATCTCGAAAGCAAGCTGCTGGTCACGTTGGCAACTGCAACGCGTTTTCCAGCAACACACTGGCGTATCCGTCGCTCACTATATTAGAGAGCTTAAACTAAGCCTTGCGGCTGAACGCTTAATCCATACATCAGATCGCTCGTTAGATATTGCGATAGAAATGGGGTTTGCTTCTGAACATGCATTCAGTCGAGCGTTCAAAAATATGTTTTCAAAGAGCCCTCGAGATTATCGTAAAGCTCAGCAACTAACGGGCTTGAGGCAACCTTTAACGTTGCGCGATACACCAGAAGACGAAAATAGACATAAGTGCTTTATCGAAGTTCGAATAGAAACAAAACCTGCTTTTGTGCTTGCTGGTTATCATGAACCTATTTATGGATTGTTTTCCGCAACGCCCAACTTCCAATCCAAAGTGCCCTTTCTGTGGTCACAGCTCTATTCATCTGAAAACCATACTCATCTGGAAAGAAACTATCTTGGTGTGATTGACGTAACAAAAGCGTATTCAAGCAACCAGCAACTCGAGTATTGGGCAGGTTATGAGTACAACTCAGCGTCAAGAACTTCAATATCCAAAGGCTCTACGCAAGAACCAGATCTTCTGGTTGTTCCTGAGCAAACCTACGCAGTGATTACGCACATAGGTAAAGCATCAAATCTAGCGGCGACGCTTGAGTGGTTCATTTTGCACTGGCTCCCCTATTCCAATTATCACGGTATTGATGGCTACGAGTTAGAAGTTTATCCAGAAGACTATGATGTTGAGAGCGAGAATGCCCAAATGCATTACTGGATACCTGTCAAACCGAACGAAGCCACGCCTATTAGATAGAAGCCTAAGTACTTAGGTTCTGGCTTTGCACCAAATTGTTAACTTTTCCTATTTCTTTCGCTATAGAATGCAAACAACAATCATTATCAACAAATAAAAAGTAGTGGAATTAATAAATATGGAAAGTCCGAATCGATTTCATCGTTCTGCGGTTGCAGTCGTGGTATCCGCGCTTATTGCTGGTCACGCCAGTGCCACTGAGAGCACTTCTCAGCACGAAACTATCACAGTACTTGGCGAAACATACCGAAACACCGCAACTAAAACCGTTTTAGAACCGGAAGAAACGCCGCAAGCGATCACGGTAATCACTAAAGATGACATGGACCTACGCGGCGTAAACTCGGTGAGCGAAGCATTGCGTTACGCGCCTGGCGTGAATACAGAGCTGCGTGGCGGTGCCGTTTCCCGACTTGACCTATTCAATATTCGTGGTTTTATTAACTACACCAACTTTTATGATGGTCTTCCTTTGCTGTACAACGGCTGGAACCTTCAACCTCAGGTCGATTCCGTTGCCCTTGAACAAATCGAGGTTTTTAAAGGGCCAACGTCTGTTCTTTACGGCAATATTCCACCAGGAGGTATGGTCAATATTATCGCCAAGGCGCCTCAGTCAACACCTTCGCACTCTGTCTCGATTAGTACTGGGACTAACAGCCTAAAAGAACTGACGTTCGACACCACAGGACAAATTGGTGACTCTAATGTTGATTACCGTATTATCGGCCTCGCAAAACAGCGAGATGGTCAAGCCGATACGTCTGAAGACGAACGTTATGTCCTCGCTCCATCTTTCAATTGGCAAGCGACAGAAAGCACCTTAGTCAACGTGAATGTTTACTATCAAAATGATCCATCAGCAGGTATCTACACGACCGTGCCAGCGTCTGGCTCAGTGATTGACAACCCACTTGGCTCGATGTCACCAAGCACTTATTTGGGGGATGAGGACTGGAACACTTACGAACGCGAAGTTCTGATGATGGGTTACAAAGTCCAACACGACTTTAACAACAATTGGCAATTTCTACAGAATGCCCGCTACATGACCGCCGATGCCTATCAGGAAAACACATATAACGGTGCACTTGAAGCGGATAACCGTACCGTTGGTCGAAATGCCTATTTAACCGATGAAAAGTCCAAATCCTTTGTGATTGACAATCAACTATCTGGCTACGTTAAAACGGGAGACTTTGAACATAACTTATTGTTCGGACTTGATTATCAGTATCTAGATTCGGATGTAAAATACAAAGATACGCTTGGGTATTCGCTAACTCAGGACATCTTTAATCCTGACCACAACAGCATTGATCGTAATGCACTGAATTTCCAATACAAACAAAACTTAGATATCAAAACGAAGCAAATTGGCGTTTATTTGCAAGATCAAGTTCGTTACGACCAACTTGTAATGATTGCAGGTATTCGTTGGGATAAATACGATTCAAATACAGACGTCGTGAGCGATTATCTAGGAACAATATCCAACAGCAAGGAAGAGTTAGACGACACCAACGTATCTTTCCGAGTCGGTGGTTTGTATGAGCTAGACTTTGGTCTCTCGCCATACCTTACTTACTCCGAGAGTTTTGAGCCGATTGCGGGTGCAGATGCCACAGGCAAAGCGTTTGAACCATCAACCGGGCATCAGTGGGAACTCGGTTTTAAATACGCGCCATTGTCTGGCGATATTTCGGGTAATTTAGCGTTCTTCCATATTACGAAGAAAAACGCGATCTTGACCGATCCGAATAATCCTTATGCACCGAACTATCAAGCGGGCGAAGTGGTATCACAAGGTATTGAACTTGAGGCAAAATGGCAAGCCACAGCGCAAGCTGATTTCACTCTAGGCTATACATATACCGATATGGAGATTACCGAGGACAGTTATTACAACCAAGAAGGTAAAACGCCGGTTTGGGTACCTGAGCAAACGGCCTCTCTATGGGCAAATTACTTCTTTGAAGGAAATCTTTCAGGCCTTCGTACCAGTGCTGGCGTTCGCTATGTCGGAGAAGCACAAATTGATGCACAGAATAGTCAAAAAGTACCGGACTACACCTTGTTTGATTTGGCAGCAAGTTACGATTTCTCAACGGTATCTGAATCAATGAAAGGGGCTAGCGTCACGCTTTCTGCAAGCAATCTATTCGATAAAGAATACTATTCTTGTTACGACAAAAATAACTGTTGGTTTGGCGCTGAGCGCTCTATCGAAGCGAAGTTAGAATACAACTTCTAACCTCTTAGAGCGGAACAGCAGTAATTTGTAAAGCGATGGTTTCTACAATAAGCCATCGCTTTTTATTTTGCATAAAGCATCAATATAAACGCTACCTTGTCACTTTTTTATAGCACCTTTCTGGCCTACCAACAGAGCCATAGTTTAAATCAGCCTCTAGTTCACCAGTGCTGATAAGATACTCCAAATAGCGCCTTGCCGTTGTTCGGCTCGCACCGATCTTTTCGCCTGCCTCATCAGCGGTCAGCACACTGCCATTTGGGAACAACTCCCTGATCTTGTCTAGCGTTACACCATCAATCCCTTTTGGTAATCGGTTCGGCAAGTTGTCTTGATTGGCGTGAGACTGCAGCATTTTATCAACGAGGTTCTGATCCAAACTCTCTACGATGTCTAGTTGTTGGCGTTGGGACACATACTTTTTCAGTGCGGCATCTAAGCGTGGAAACATAACTGGTTTTAACAGGTAATCGACAACGCCACCCCTCATCGCCTGTTGTAATGTATCGACATCCCTTGCGGCTGTAATCAAAATGACATCACACGTTTGGTTACTTGCACGCAGTGTATTTAATATCTCAAGCCCTGTGCCATCGGGAAGATAGACATCCATCAATAGTAAATCTGGCTTAAGAATGTCGAGTTGCATTTCCGCTTCCATTCTCGTGGTCGCAATGCCGACCACTTCCAAACCTGTCAGTTGGCTTAAGTATTTGTGGTGCAGCTCAGCAATAGCCAGATCATCTTCAATGATCATTACGCGAGTCGCCATACTCATAATTGTTCTTCCTTGGGTAAATACACCGTTATTCTTGTCCCATAATTTGTATTGGGTATCATCTCAACATGGCCGTGATATCGAGTAGCCAACTGGTTGACAAGATGCAATCCTACCCCCCGATTTTGACGAGATTTCGTCGACACCCCTTTTTTAAATAGCACCTGCGGCTCTATATCGCTTGGTAAACCACAACCTTGATCTATCACCTCAAGTATCACTTCATTTCCGTAATCACTCACTGACACATCGATATTTCTGCGTTCTGACGCAACATTTGATTCATCGCGAATTGAAGTTAACGTGGCATCGAAAGCGTTATCAATCAAATTACCCAGAATGGTGACAAGGTCTTCCGAATTTAGCCATTCAGGCAGAGGCTCCAAACGGCTGCCTTCTTCAACCACCAGCTGTAAGCCTAACTCGCGAGCACGTTCTGTTTTTCCAAGCAACATACCAGCAATTAACGGGTCTTTAACGGTGTCTCTTAAAAATTCGATCATCGCTTGATAGTGTGCGGTTTCTTGCCCAATTAACTTTTGTACGGCATCCAGCTCACCCATCTGAACTAACCCGCTAATGGTGTTTAGCTTATTTCGATGTTCATGGGTTTGCGAACGTAATAAATCTGCATATTCTTTGGTTTGTGATAACTGCTCGGTTAGGTCATTGATTTCATCCCTTAAACGGAAACTCGATACTGCCCCCACTATTTTTCCATCCACATAAATTGGCGAACGGTTTGCGATCAGACGTTTATGATTAAGGAATATCTCAATATCATGATCTTCCTGTCCGGTTTCTAGCACCGTATATAAGTCACTATCGCGTAACGTCTCAGTCAACGGTTTATTAAGAGCTGCCTCTCTATCAATACCGAGAATCTGACAGGCGCTACGATTGATCGAGCGAAGTATCCCTTGGGCATCAATACTTAACACGCCTTCTTTAATGGTACTCATCGTCACTTCTAATTCGCCGTACAACCGCCCTATCTCTTCAGGCTCGAACCCCAAAATGGCGCGCTGAAACTTTCTCGACGCATAATTGGATACAATGGCATTAGCGACAACAACTACGATGACCATTAAAATCAAAAAGGCCAAAAATGGCTCGATGCGGTCTTGCAGCCGGTCGAGCAAATAGCCAACCGAAACCACACCAATGATGTTCCCTTGCTCGTCAAAAATCGCAGCTTTACCACGAACTGAATAACCTAACGAGCCCTGAGCTGTCGAGACATAAGACAACCCCTGCTCTAGCGCTCGACGATTGTCACCACCTCTCATTGGCTTACCCAACCGCTCATCAACGGGGTGGATTAAGCGCACTCCCTCGTGATCGCCAATAACGATGAATGCAGCACCGATGGCTTCGGTTAATTCTCGGAAACGAAGTTGGTATGGCTGGGGATTTTGGGTTACGACCATTTCGCGAACAACGGCGGAGTCTGCTAAAAAACGGGCAACACCCAGTGCTTTTTCTCCCATTTCTTGCTCTTGATTGATTTTGAGATAAGTGAATCCTGCAGCGACAAGTAATAGAAGTTCTATCAACCCCGACAGCGTCATAATAATGAGCATTCGCTTACGAAAGCTGATCGTTTTCCAACTCATTGATACATCCTTATGATTCACTCCCAAGCGATTACGTTAACACTCAGTTAACAGCATGGCTTTGTTGCGGTGATAAATCTGTGAGGAAGGCAAGCAAACCGCAGAGTTTACGGTTAATTAATCGACGAGCTGAAACATAAAATTACAACCATTCACCAAATTTAGCATTCCTCTCTGATACTCAATTCCATACATAAATTGCCCTTTAAAACATGATCGTGATCACATCGATTTTAGCGGTTTTTGAGGCGTTTTTAGACTTTCCAACGTATAATTTTTAATCAATGAAACCATTGAGAGTTTCGGTTAGAAAGCAGTGAAGCTGGAAGTCTATTAAAAGCTCAACATTGATGTCAGTGATTTGGACACAAATAAAACAAAACACAAATACTGACTATATGACAAACACTTAGACACCATCTGAAAACTGGAAAACTATAAACAGAGGTGCATTTATAGTTAGAAGGAACACCAAACATGGAACGCGATACCTTTGGAATATGCCTGAATAAGGCGATGCTGTCAGAGAATATGTATTCAACGTTTACACACGTCAGGGCTTATGAAAAAAACGGAGGCGGTACTTCTGATCTCAAGGTCCTGTTATCGTTCCCTCAAATGAGTGGAAAAGACCTATTGAATACGATGCGAGGTTCTCGTCAGCTTGAGTGGAGAGCAGAGTTTCACTGCCCATATACGAAGTAAACTTGTAACATCTCCCGCGCCCAGCACAAACGTAACTGGGCGCATACTACTATCCAATTTCCCCTCCTACTTAACACCAAGTTACGAATCCTTTATATTAGAGCTTATACTCTACGACAAAGCAGCCATTATGAAAAAAACAGGAAAGTTTTGGATACTGGGCTTACTTAGCAGCTCGATTTCCCTTGCCTGTCATGCGGCACCGATCACTTTTGATACCGCATGGCAGTTATTGCTAGAAAACAACTATTCTCTTAAAGCTCAACGCTCAAACGTCGAGAATTACCAATACCAAGAGAGTGCCACCAGCAATCTCAACTTACCTCAGGTTACCATTGGCGCGAATTACACGCGTTTAGATACCGATATCACGCTGTCGGGAAAACAGATCCTAGACAGCACAGGAACACACATTAACGTACCTCCTGCTTTTCAACCTATTTTTGGTGCCTTAGCTAATACCACTTCGACCATAACCGAACGCGATATTTTCTCTTCGTCTATTCGTGCCATTTGGCCAATTTTTACTGGTGGTCGTATTTCTGCTGCTCAATCAGCAGCAGAAGGCAAAACAGATGAGGCTAAAAGCCAGCTTCTAATGGAACAACAAGCGCGCTTTGAAGATTTGTCGAAGTACTACTTTTCTGTCGTGCTGGCAAAGGAAGTACTCGCAACACGGCAAGCGGTTGAAGCTGGACTAAAAAAGCATAGAGATTTTGCCATTAAGCTTGAAGAGCAAGGACAAATCGCACACGTTGAGCGCCTGCAAGCCGAGGCTTCTCTAGATAAAGCATCAGTAGAAACACGTAAAGCCGCCAGCGATTTGAGTATCGCTCAAGCAGCATTAGGTAAATTACTTGCACAAGATGACGCCGTAGAACCCGCTGAATCTTTGTTTATCAACGACAGTCTTCCCCCTCTAACCGCTTTTGTCGATCAAACGTTGCTTACCTATCCGGGGTTAGACCTTCTAAGCGCTAAACACAAACAAGCCTCTAGCTTAATCAAAGCAGAAAAAGGGAAATACTATCCTGAAGTTTACCTTTACGGCGACTACAGCTTGTATGAAGACGATTCTCTCGCAAGCCAAATGAAGCCTGACTGGTTAGTTGGTGTCGGTGTGAGCATTCCACTGATTGAATCAACAGGGCGAAGCGAAAAAGTCAAAGCAGCTCAAAGTGTCGTCTCACAGGTCGACTCATTAAAATCCCAAGCCAAACAAGATTTATCGCTGCTAGTACAAAAGACATACTTGGAGGCTCAGCAAGCCATTGATGAAGTACAAGGGCTCGAATCTAGCATTGAACTTGCTAACGAAAACCTGCGCTTGCGTGAAAAAGCATTTACTCAGGGTCTGTCGTCTTCTCTGGATGTTGTGGATGCACAGCTTTATGTCGCGAGTATAGAAACACAACGTTCAGCGGCACGTTTCCGCTATTTAATATCTTTAACCAAGCTACTCGCATTGAGCAGTGAAATGAACAGCTTCGAACAATATCAAAATACCGCTTATATCCCTGCTTCAACATCCAAAGAGGTGAAATAAATCATGGCAGCTAAATCACTAAAACCCGTTTTACTCTCACTTTGTGCTTTGGGTGTTGCCTCTTGGGTTGGGTATCAATTTTACCAAGCCTATCAACCGAAACCGGTCCGCTTACAGGGATTAATTGAAGCCCAGCAATACAGCATTTCCTCAAAAGTTCCAGGGCGTATTGATGAGGTCATGGTACGTAAAGGCGACGATGTAGAGAAAGGTCAGCTTATTTTTACCCTTCATAGTCCTGAAATTGAAGCGAAGTTAGAACAAGCAAAAGCAGGTGAAAAAGCGGCGGACGCCTTAGCTCAAGAAGCTGAGAAAGGCGCACGTGAGCAACAAATCCAAGCAGCAAAAGATCAGTGGATGAAAGCTAAAACCGCTGCGAATTTAATGGAAAAAACCTACAATCGTGTGAATAACCTTTATAACGATGGCGTGGTTGCAGAACAAAAACGCGATGAAGCTTTAACTCAGTGGCAAGCAGCGAAATACACAGAAAGTGCCGCGTTTCAAATGTACGAAATGGCAAAAGAAGGCGCCAGAAGTGAAACCAAAGTGGCTGCGGCGGAAAAAGCGCGCATGGCATCAGGTGCCGTAGCCGAAGTAGAAGCGTACGCGAAAGATACTCAGATCTACAGCTGGTTCGACGGCGAAGTCTCTCAAGTTCTACTTCAAAGTGGTGAATTAGCACCTCAGGGCTTCCCAGTAGTTACTGTGATAGATACAGAAGATGCCTGGGCGACACTGAATGTGCGTGAAGATTACCTTCAACACTTTACAAAAGGAGCAACCTTTGATGCCTATTTGCCTGCCTTAAACAAAAATGTTGAGTTCAAAGTAACGCATGTTGCCGTTATGGGTGACTTTGCAACGTGGAGAGCAACCGATGCTTCTCAAGGTTTTGATCTTCGTACCTTTGAAGTAGAAGCTCGTCCAGCTCAACCCGAACCTGAACTGCGTATGGGAATGAGTGTTGTCGTTGAACTTTAATCACAACCACTAGGTTAATGCTATGACGATTAAGATTTCACAGCGGCATATCTTACGACGAGACAAGTGGTTACTTTCGTGCCTTACTTGGATACCGATTTTGCTCGCGATGATGATTTGGGGAGTGTTCTCTGCGGGCATTGCCCGGGGTCTGCCAATCGGTGTGGTTGATCTACAACATTCCCAACTTTCTCGAAAGCTCATTCAATCTTTGGATGCGTCGTCGAGTCTGGCTGTTAATTATCACTACACCAGTGCAAGCGAAGCAAAAAATGCGATGATTGAAGGCGATATCTACGCTTACGCGGTCATCCCATCTAAGTTCGACCAAGATATTCTCCAACACCGCCAACCTCAACTTTCTGTCTTTTACAACAGTCAGTACATTTTGGTAGCGAAATTGATCAACTCTGCCGTTACGCAAGCACAAGGCTATTTCGATGCTCAGGTTGAAGTAATGAGCAACTTGGCTAAAGGTAACACCACAACGTTAGCGGCGGCTGGGCAGGCTGTACCCGTGTCGACACAAATAACCGCATTATTTAACCGTAACAATAACTACGCACAATTTTTGGTAACGGCTATCGTGCCAGCCATTTGGCAAATATGTATTGTAGTAAGCACTATTTTGATTCTTACCGCGCACTTTCGCATTTATGGTGGAAAGAATGGCTTTGCGTTTTTGGGCGAAAAGCCATACGCCAAGCTCACTTCCCTATTAAGTCAGTACATTCCGGTCTTTATGGCGCAAGGTGCGTTGTTCTTATACTGGTTTTATTCCGTGCTTGATTGGCCAATGGAAGGCAGTTTTTTGGTTATGCTATTAGCACAATTGGCGACGGTTATCGCCTGTATCATTATGGGGGCGTTGTTCTTCTTCTTGTCGATGGATCCTGCACGTGCGATGAGTTTTGCTGGCGCGTTTACGGCTCCAAGCTTCGCGTTCATGGGAATTACATTCCCAGTTTCTGACATGAACACGCTCGCTTATGCATGGCGTTCATTATTGCCGATTACCCATTACATTGAAGTTCAAGTGAGTCAAGCAAGCTATGGAGCATCGGCCGCACAATCTTTAAGCTCGCTATGGCCTATGATTGGCTACGTAGTGCCCCTGCTCGTTACCGCAGCCTTGATGGGTAAACATCGAGCAGCTTCATCAACACGCCAAGCGAAGGAGGCGGTATGACATTGTGGCAACTGATTAAAGCGGAGCTGAGGGCCGTTCTAACCAATCCAGTCGTTACGTTGACCGTGTTTGGTGGTGTCGTATTTTACTCGTTTTTATACCCTTTGCCTTATGCACAACAAACGCCTCGTGAACAACCAATCGCGATTGTTAATTTAGATGGTAGTCAGACGAGTTTAAAGCTGGAACGTATGGTTGATGCCACCCCACAAGTCAAAGTAGTTACTCGACTTCACACGATTGCCGATGCAAAGCAAGCATTTTTACAACGAGAGATCACCGGTTTTTTAGTCATACCGGAACACTTTTACAAAGACCTAATGCTAGGTAAAAGCCCGACTCTGGCCTACGCTGCGGACGCCTCGTATTTTCTCGTGTACGGAACCGTGGTAGAGGGATTAGCCCAAGCGGGAGGCACATTAGGGGCCCAAGTGAAAGTCAGTAAAATGGTGATAGATGGTGTGCCCATGAGTATGGCTAGCCATAATTACTCTGCTATTAAGCTTAATATGAAACCGACGTTCAACCCAACCATGGGTTACATCGAATACGTAGTGCCAGCAGTATTTGTTCTGATTTTACAACAAACGTTGATCATGGCGGTTGGATTACAAACGGGAACACAGCGTCATGGTCGTGGCTACTGGTCTCAAGTATCAACGGGATCGCTGCTACTTGTGAGAACGTTAGTATTTGTGGCAATTTATTATTTACTCGGCGCCTATTATTTTGGTTTTAGCTTCGAACGTTTAAGCGTAAACCATATCGCCAACGCGGGCGAACTACTGACCATGTTGTTCCCGTTCTTTTTAGGTTGTTGCGGACTAGGCTTCTGGCTGGGTTACTTACTACCTAGGCGTGAACTGGTCACCTTAGTCGTCCTCGTGAGCTCTATGCCGCTCATTTTCTTGGCTGGTTTTATTTGGCCAGTTGAAGCTATTCCTGCTCCCCTACTATGGATTGCTGATTTAAGCCCAAGTACTTGGGCGATCAAAGCTTTCTTAGCGCTAAACCAAATGGGGGCAACCTTGCAACAAGTCGCACAACATTGGACAGCACTTTGGGCATTAACCGTGCTTTGGGGTAGCGTTGCGTACTGGATTGCTAAACGAAATAACAAGCCAGTTGTAACAGAAAGTCTAAGTTGATTTCTCTCTACAGCTCAAAGAGATAATCACAAATCAAAAACCTGATGGACGAGCTGGGGGGCGAAATGTCGCCCCTTTTTTATTGGCGATATTAGCCAATGTGATTGGGAAAGTTCGTTTAGCATGCTTCAGTCTCTCTAAATGGCACCTTTGGAACAATCCTATAACCTTATCGACAAATAGTTGATTTTTTAGAAGCATTGTTTATGTCACATGTTGTAACATTGTTTATCTAACGTATTGTAACAAGAGAGAATTGGATGTCTAAAGCGGAATCATCTTCCAGAAAGTTAAGCTTTATTATTATTGGCCTCGTTTTTGTGGTTTGGCTATATAGCTTGTGGGCAGATCGAGTAACACCAATCACTGGCACCGCTCGGATTCATTCTTATCTTGTCCGTATTACTCCAGAGGTTTCAGGGAACCTAACTGAAATCCATGTTCGCAATAACCAAGTCGTCAATGCTGGTGATGTGCTCTTCGAAATTGATCCAAGAGACTATCAAATTAATCTGCGTTCAGCCGAAGCAAACTTAGCCATTGCTGGTCAAAACATTGGAGCCAACACCGCGGCAGTTGAAGTGGCACAAGCTAAGGTCATTGAATCACTCGCAGCTCGTGACAACGCAAGAGAACAAGCAGCTCGCGTAACCGAGCTCGCCGCAAAAGGGGTATTGAGTAAATCTGAGCTAGACAACGCCATCGAAGCCAAAGCACGAGCTCAAGCCACATTAGAGGCAGCAGAAGCGTCCTTAGCTCAAGCCAAGCATAATCTTGGTCCCGAAGGGCAAGATAATCCCCAGATTCTCGCAGCTATAGCAAATCTAGAAAAAGCGCAACTCGACTTACAACGAACGAAAGTGATTGCTCCATCAAAGGGGATCGTTTCTAACTTACAACTCACTGTTGGGCAAAAAGCGACAACTGGATCACCTCTTGTCACTTTCATTGATCCGAGAGGCGTGTGGGTATCAGCGCTTGTTCGCGAAAACTCACTCGAGCATGTTCGTGCGGGACAAAAAACAAAGATTGTGTTGGATGCTTTACCTGGCAGAGTGTTTCAAGGGCGAGTAGAAAGCATTGGTTGGGGTACTGGTGGCAGTAACGACGTCGATCCGACAACTGGCTTTTTGGTTGCAGACAATAATTCCTTAAACGCACAGCGCTATCCTGTAAATATTGTTTTTGAAGGCGGAGATATTCCCGAAAACGTACGTTATGGTTCGAAAGCAACGGTCGCCTTTTTAACTGAGCAAAGTACCTTTGGAGAGTGGCTGGCGTCTCTCTGGATGAGAGTGTTGAGTATCTGGACTTATGTTTCATAGTTCAGCAAACCCAATCATTAGATTGGTTTTCACTCCGATTCTTTTACTGTTTTACTTACAGTATTCAGGTGCGCCTACTCCCTTTATCGCGCCAATATTCGTTGTGATTTTTCTAACACTGATGCCATCTAAACCCCCGTTCAACATGATGTTGAAATTGCTGGTAATACTCTCACTACTCAGCTTTGGCATCGTAACTTTAGCAGGAGCGCTCATGAGCTCCCCTAGTGGCTTCTTACTGTTTACTTGGTCACTTCTCTGTTGGAGTTATTACCGAAGTCATCGCGATCCCAAAGACATCGTTTCGACACTCACTTTGATTGTTGTATTGATTATCGTGGTCACAAGCCAACAAATGGGGTTGTCGCTTGAGGGGTTGCCATGGGTCTTATTTACTAACTTCATTGTTGCGTTGGTTGCCACATATATTAGCTTTTGGTTATTCCCTGGGGACGAAAAAGATATACAACCAGACCAAACCACTCTTGATGGTGCAGACGAACATATCGGGCTTATCGTCTTTAAAGCAACCGCATTGTGTGTTGTTTTGTACGCGCTAATATCATCTGGAAGCTCTCAAACGCTATTGATCGCAATAACATTTGGCAGCATGATTAAGCACCCAATTAATCAAGACAGTCATTCCTTTGGGCGGTATCGAATTATCACTACAAGCCTAGGGATCTTGTTTACTATTCCATGCATGCTTGCAGTAGCCACAGGTGCACCTACTTACGTTGTACTTGGCGTTACCATCTTTTGTGGCCTGCAACTAGCGTGTTTTGCAATACGTCGACAGACACACTTAACCATCTATCAATTGCTTTTTACTAACTTCACTGTGCTGACTTACCAGATTATTAACAATACGGGCATCGAATCATTTTCTGCTCAAATGACTCGATTCGTCTCTATTTCTATCGCTATAGTTCTAGGGGTACTGGTTCTCAATTTATTTAGATCAGAGCAAGAGGTGAAATAACTGCAGCCTCTCTTTCTTAAACTAAAGCGGCTGAGCGATATGAGCTTTCTCATTGAACGAAGCTTGAATAAGTAAAAAAGCATCGATTTTATAATCACATACAGAAGATTACTCCCTCCCAATAAACATTAACGTCCAATCAGAAGAGAAGAATTTTTCAAGTAAAAAACAAGACTCGCATTGAGTCTTGTTTATAAATGTGGTCTGGATGAATACGGTTATGGCGTCGCTTTAAAATCGCGGATTAGCTTCTCCCGATACGCCGTAACAACCCTCATGATAGAGTCTTTTACATCCCCAATTTGCTTAGAGGGTTGACACCAAAGGCCAAAACCAAACTTAACGCCTTCTAGTAATTCACAGACTTCAACGGGCTCTATATCATTATTAGAAAATTCCGAATGAGCCAGCGTTCTAGGAAGAACCGCCCACCCTAGCCCTGCTTCAACCATTTTTACAACAAGAGCCAACTGATCGACTTCTTCATGATTCGAACTGACGATAACTTTTTCACCCATTCCTTCTTCAATGAAAGATCGCAACACAAATTGCTTGCTATTCCTCAACGCAGTTAACACTCGGTCGGGTGCCATAGAAGCCAGTTCACCACCTTTCTGGACAAAGGGAACAAATTCAAAGTGACCTAAAAACGTCGAGTCTAGACTGTGTATTGCACGGCTATCATGCACATTGACAATACCGAACTGGTACTTACCAGTCGCTAAACCTTCTTTGATCTCGTTACGGTTACGAACAAAAAAGTTAACTCGCATCATCGGAAAATCTGCCGCTAATTGAACACGAAGTAACACCAGTAAACGATGTGGGATGGCACTAGAATAGGCAATGCTGACACTCTCTAAGCCACCATGAGCAAGGCTCAATGCGACTTTGTCGAACGTACGGGCTTGTTCAATTGTTTGCTTTGCATAGTGGTAAAGAAGGCGAGCATCTTCAGTGGGTTCTACGGAACGGCCAACCCGATTAAACAAGCTCACAGCAAGTAGGTCTTCTAAATTCGTAATAACCTGTCCGATGGTTGTTCTGTGCTTATTCAATTTTACAGCAGCCTTGCTAAACGAAAGCTCCTCGTAAACAGCAACGAATGCCAATAGTTGTTCAAGACTAAAATTCATAGGTTTTCTTATATCTTAGGGCTACATGACTAAACTATCACAAGTTATTGAGAATGCTAGCTCGGAAGAGCGACGGTTGACCCGAGGCTTTTATCTTCATCATTAGATACGTAGTTATTCCGCACGTAAATGCGAAAACTTATCGCACTCACACTCCCCTTAAAGCACGTTCGACATTAGATGTAACTCATTACGAACTCTCTAAAAAATACATTGATGGATTTGATCCTACAAAAGCGATTATTACATTTGTAGGATTTCTCTTATCTTTGCATTCATCAAATAAATAGAGAAAAGCACTATGAACTCAATGCCACATGAGCTTGTGTGGGGTGAAGTTTACTTCCCACCCTTGTTGCTGGTTATTACATTGGCTTACATGCTCACCATTTTGGTTGGAACCGTTGCAACAAAATTAGGGGTACACAAATACGTTGCGTTTCCAGCACTTGCTGAGCTGAGCCTAATTGTGATTTTTACTGGCGTTATTGGTCGATTCATAACCATCTTTTGAGGCAAATTCCGTGATAAAACGTTATCTAATCACATTTTTATTACTGTGTTCCGCTGGCACTGTGATTTTCAGTTACTACCAATCATACTCAAACAATCCTTGGACTAGAGATGGTCATGTCAGCGCGTACATTGTGTCTATAACGCCCCGTGTAACCGGGCAAGTCATCAAGGTATATGTTGAAGACAACTCCCAAGTTAATGCGGGCGACTTACTGTTTGAGATTGACCCAAGCATTTATAAAGCGTCTTACCACAAAGCCCAGGCGGCTCAAAAGCAAGCCATTGCGTTGTTAGCGAAAGCCAAAAATGAAGAACAACGCGCACTGGAACTAGAAAAGCGTACACCTGGCGCGGTATCTGTGCTGACGTTGAACAATTTGAACAACGCCGTAGAGACAGCAATCGCAAACGTGGAGCTGGCGAAAGCAAACGTCGAAGAAGCAAAACTGAACCTTGATTACACCAAGGTGTACGCTCCAACAAATGGTTACATCACTAATTTTAATCTGCGCACCGGCTCCCAAGTTGTCGCAAACTCACCAGTTGTAGCATTAATTGATGAAGACAGCTTTTGGATCGAAGGCTATTTCAAAGAAACGGATTTAGTTGGTGTTGATCCACAAGATAAAGCATACGTAACCTTAATGATGCACGACGAAATGGTGCTAGAAGGCAAAATCAAGAGCATTGGTTACGGCATCGCGAAGCAAGACGGTAGTACAGGTAACGACCTTCTGCCTAATGTGAACCCTAACTTTCAGTGGATACGCTTAGCTCAACGCATTCCAATTAAAGTGAAATTAGACAACTTACCAAAAGATTTTCAACTACGCGTCGGTATGACGGCATCCATCAAAATCATCAAACAATAAATGCGGTGAAATGTATGTTTAATGCCTCAACCAAAGAAGCAATAAAAGCTGCACTGTCTATCGTTATCGCAATCTGCCTCGCCTTATGGTTTCAATGGGAGAAACCCTATTGGGCAGCGATCGCCGTCGCGGTAATGGCATTAAATGAAAGCTTCGCTCACTCGATAAACAAAGGTCATAATCGCCTAGTGGGAACCCTACTGGGCATTGGCTATGCCTTTTTCCTAATCACAGCATTTTCTCAAGATCGCTTTTTGTTCCTGACTTTTTTTACCCTATTTTTAGGTGTATGCATTTTCATGTCGAGCGACGAAAAGTACGGTGATATGTTCTCCATAGGCTTTGCTGTGTGCTCTATCATCGCTTGTATGGGAGGGTTTGATAGTCAAGTGACGTTCCATTTCGCAGTACTTCGAATGCAGGAAACTATTCTTGGCATCATTACCTTCTCCGTTGTTTATCGTTTGGTTTGGCCAGTGAATACTGAAGAGAATTTCATTCAACGCTTTGAGAGCAGCCGTGAGGTGTTGCTTAAAGCTATGGACAAACCAAATGACATTGATATTGATGCGCTTGAAACCAACACAGCAAACATTGAGAAGATGTGCCAACTACTGGGATTACCGCTCACGGGCAGTTACCACCTCAAAGAACATCGAAAACTGTGGCATCAGCGCCTCGAAGAGATGAAACGTATTCAAGAACGATTACTTGAACAAGTGGAAAAGCCTCACTGTGATGATATTGACTGGAAACCTGTGGCTCAAAACCTGACGCTATTTGACATCGCTCAGCCAACCACGCATCTAATTGGCCGTACCTTATTGACTGAACAAGTGAACCAGAAAACATCTTGGCATCGTGAACATCGGACTTTCATACAGCACTTGAAAGAAGACCGCAGAAAGGTTTTACAAGGCCTATCGATGTTTATCACCTCGTTATTGGTTTGGATTTATCTCCCTGTACCAGGTGGGTTTATCTTCCCTATGTTGGCCGGTGTATTTTCATCGATAGTACCTACAATGCCTCCAAGCGTTGTTAAAGATGCCTTCTTTGGCGTTTTGGGAACAGGTTCTGTGATACTGCTGCAATACATCTTCTTGATGCCCACGATGACTGAGCTCTGGCAACTAGGGTTATTTTATTTCATCAATATTATTTTGATTTGGGAGGTATTTTCTACACCACAGCTGATGATTCATAGAGTCTTAGGCGTTAATTTATTAGTGGTATTAACCTCAGGCGCACTTAACTTGACCCCGGAGTATCGTATCGAAACGCCTTTACTCATGCTGGTTAACATCATGCTCATTTTGATGATCGCCAAGTTATTTAATGACCTGTTTCATCCCCGCGTAACCACTTAAACAAACAATTAAACTTAATAAGGAAATGCTTTGAACAATGGGTTAGATCAAATTACGTAATGGCAAATAACACCGCCCGAAAAGGTAAAAATTAAAGACCAAACCAACACACTTTGAACAGGAAACATATGAAATATCAGCGGTGGGAATACTTTAATATCACGAAATGAGAATAATATTTGAGGTTGAAGATCCCAACATGTAGCTAAATATGCGCCTCTTTTGAGCCGAGGATGCTTGATCAAATACTCAGCATAGGATGAATAAACCGTCCACAACCCCAACAGCCCAAATAACTCGATGATAGAAATAACTTCCAGACTAAATGGCAATAGTGAAGGCCCACCAATGAGCAAGATAATTGCGAAGATCCACATTTTATTTTTCATTACACATCCTTGTTGCTGATTTACGCTTATGTATTACCAATAACAACACCAAGTAAAAACTGTTGGCCATAAAAACGCAACCCAACGTTGAACTTTTCATGTCAAGCGCTGAGTTGTGTTTTTTTAAGTACTTTTAAATGTAAAATCAGTCAGTTAAACTAGATCGAAGAACAGTTTCCTTTTTCTGCCATGTCTACTTTTAGTACTTCTGCTTTACCTTTGCTTTCGTCCACGAGTTCTACGCCCGCACCACCAACAAATACACCCATTTTAATGTATTGATTAACGAAATAATTACGGCCCTCTTCCGTTAAGATAGTTAAGTGATTTTCAGAAAACTCAGACTCTGTACTTACTTGATGTTCTTTATTGCCTTCGACCTCATGGTAGAAGAATACACCAGGAGCTGTTTCACCAATACATTCCCCATCGACGTAAACATACTTTTTAAGCGCTGCTCCGACAAAAGCATCTTCTCGATAAATGTAAATCCCTGCGTTCCCCTTTTGAGGTGCTTCAAATGATTTCATTTGATTTGATACTGTCGAATCAACAGTAGGAACAGAAGCACAACCTGACAAACCCAAAAGGAATGCGGAACACAGAATTACTTTATTTTTCATGTTATTAACCTAGCTACGATAAAATCGCGCCAACCATACTATAAATAAATACGTTCACTTATTGGTATTTATGAAATTTGTGATTCAACCTATGCAATAGCACTCATTTTACGTATAGGTTGAGCAAACATTAGCCATATAAAAATCACGAGAATAAAATGCCCTGTATCTAACGATCACTAAATGCCACTTTACTCGCTAGACTGATAAGCAGAATACCCGAAACACCTTCAAGAGTTCTAGAGTAACGCTGAGAGTGTGAACGACTAAATACCCAATTACCCACAGATGCGTACAAAACGTTACATGTCGTCGCAAGTGCGCTGAACAGCAAGCCAAGTACTAATAATTGCATTGATGTTGAGCTTGCAGACGTATCAATAAATTGAGGCAGAAATGACAGGAAGAATAACGCTACTTTTGGATTCAAGACGCTGACAATAACCCCCTGAACAAACACATTTTTATTATTATCAACATTTTTGTTTTCAACGATTTTACTTTCTCCACGCCACATGGACAGTAATGACTGAACACCTAAATAAACTAGGTAAGCGGCCCCTAACCATTTAACAACGCTAAAAGCCAAAGATGAACTCAGAATTATTGCTGACAAACCTAAACATGCCGCTAGTGTATGAAAAAAGTAACCAACACCAAGCCCCAGAGCCGCTTTCAGCCCAGCAGATAATCTACCTTTCATTGTATTGGAAACAATATAAATTACATCTGGTCCAGGAATCATGTTGATAGCGAGACAAGCGACAACAAATAATAATAGTGAGTTTGAATCCATTCTTTTCTCCAAATTAACGTCTTGCGGGATAACATCTCATCGAACTATAAGTAATGCAACGTCTAGGTTTCCTTTGGTTATCAAGGCGTTGACCGTAGTTCATTAACGTGCCTGCCATCGCAGGCTCGGGGCTAGCTATAGCTGATACGACAATCAGTGAATAATTTATCCCTTCCATTTTTACTCTAAGCCTCCACATGGAGTTTTATCAACGCTTATCGCGGAATAATGTACATCAGAAGCGTAATCCTGATTAACGCGCCAAGTGTCACGAATCAAGCTGGGACTCTCTGGTATTTTACTGCTCCAAAATAACATCAAATCCACCATAAATGAGACGCTTTCCATCAAAGGGCATTGGGTTGTTCTCAGGACTCATTCGAGGATCACCCATGATCCGCTGCCACCCTGAGTCCCGAACTTCTTTTGAAGGCCAGACTACCCACGAAAACACAACGCTTTCGTTGCTTTCAGCTTTAACTGCCATGGGAAATGATGTGATCTCACCATCTGGTACTTCGCTCCCCCACGTCTCAACAACCTTTAAGGCCCCAAACTCCCTGAACATTTCTGCTGCTATTTTTGCGTGTGCGATATACTTTTCTTTATTCGCTGTCGGTACTGCAGCGACAAACCCATCAATGTATGACATAAGTAAACTCCTTTCATTAGAGTTATAACCATAGCTCAATAAAAAGAGTGCACATGGCACCATATCATAGAGGAAGACACGTAATACGGTTTTAGGGCTACATTCCTAGCTTGGACTTGATATACATATTTGAAAGGTATGTGTTTGGATCAAGCTTGGTTAGCGTATTTATAATTTCCAAAACACTCGAATACTCAATACGTTCATCTTCAGCATGCCCGATCCCACCTATTGTAAAGTGAGTAAAGCGGTAATCACGATAAACGTTTTGAAGCTGGCTAGAAATATCTTTGAGTAATCTTTTACTGAGGCTGAATGCAGGGTATTCACTATTTTCTGAAAGCTCTGCTGTAGAACCAATAGATACAATATTGCATTTATCGTTAAGTGAGCCTAATGCGTTAAGTTCATTGACTAAATTAAGATACCCAATCGGGCCAACATTCATAAACTCAATCAGTTCGTTTGTTGTCAATTTTGAAGACTCTCCCCACATCGACGCCAAATAAACTATGATGTCAAACTTTACACCTTTGAAGCACGTGTAATCTGGTTTTTTCTCCGGACTAACATCAAGACGAACAGAAGCGACTCCATCCTCAACTAGCTTTGATCTAGAAATAGTATAAGTTTCTGTACCCTGTAAGTTCGTAGCCAAGAACCTTCCTAGACCCTTGCTACCTCCAACAATTAAAATCTGCATAACCCTATTCCTTGGTTAAGGTTGTCTTTCATATTGTCCGCCAAACTGTTCATTAGGCATCACTTTAACGTTTCTATTGCTCTACTTAGTTCTATCTTCAATTTCATCAAATGGTTCAACTGAAATACGCTCTGCAATTTCACTCATCTTCTTCATTTTTTCTGGGTTACTAGTTCCCCAAAACCGCTCCCAGTCTTCACGTGTTCGCCACTTGGCAATAGTTAAAACCTTTTCCGGTACATCGTAAGAACGAAGCATAAAACTACCAAACGCCCCATCTACTGACTGATGAATTGAATCTGTCGTCGAACGCCATATATTTTGAAACTCATCCATTTTTTCACTTGGCACACGCCATTCGTAAACAACTCTAAACATAACACTTCCATTAAAATTTCTAAATTTAATACGGCAAAGTATCAAGAACACTAAGCCAGGTGAATAGATGAATAAAGCAACATAGTAGAGCGTAGAGCAACCTAAAAAAACAAAGCGTAAACGCTCTAAATCACTCCGATTCGATTAGTCATGCACACATCCAAAGATTTCGTATTGACGTTTAACATTGGCTGTTACTTTTCCCCAATGTGAGGCTTGAACTCTTTCCTGATGTTGTTTAAAAGAGGCTTTGTCGACGAACTCCTCATAGACATCAAAACGAAAAGGATTAGTCGGGCTTTGAGTTACAAGAAAAGTAAGGCAGCCCGGCTCTTCTAACGTGAGCCTTTTGTGAGTTATTAACTCATGTTTTACTAATTCTAAATCCTTTTCCGGAACTAAAATAAAGCCTTTCAATGCTACCTTCGACATATCATCCTCTCGCCCCTATCGTGTAGCGTTGCATTAAGAAGTAGCCAACACGCCCTCAATCTCAACAATCATATCTCAAATGTGAATCTCACCATGAATTGAAATGCCACGTGTTAGGAATCTATTTTTAATGCCCTATCGACTTGCGAGCATAAGGTTATCTCAACCCTTTCTTTGCCTTTACCGATGTTCTTGCGTTTTAATTGAATTTGGCCGACTTCTGATGTGCGCTTTAAATGAGTGCCACCGCAAGGTACTTGCGCAAACCCATCCACTCTCCAATACCTTCTTTCACTCTCTTGATCGGAAAAGTCACTAACAATAACTGAATCAGAGTTAATCAAATCTTGCACATCAGTTTCAATTTCTTTCAATAGCGGGCCAATATTTTCTGACCACTCGAAATCTATGCGACTCTTATTTTCAGAAATATGCGCGCCTATCTTAACAATGTCTTCTCGACGCTGATAAAACATCTCGAGCACCACTTCGGCAGCAAAGTGTAGCTTCATTAAGGCGTATCTACGCTTCCAATCAATACACGTAGTTACAGTGTCACCAAGAGTAAAATTTGGAGAGGATTCCAATGTGTAAATAAGTCGAACACCTAACTTTTGAGCAATCAAAACCGGAATACCATTAATCGTTCCTTTATCACTCTCTTGTCCTCCAGACTCCGCAAAGAAGATAGTCTGGTCCAATTCAACTTTATTTCCGTCTACATTGGTCACTCTTGAGTTAAGTTCTGTTTGGTAGGGATTAACCCAGAATAATTTTTCGCTCATGCTGCTATCCTTGCAGTAAGTCCTGTCCTTGATAGTACATTTAGTGTCTACCAAGTCAATCCGAGAAACCTCAACGTCAAGTGTAAAGCTGGGTATAGAGCACGAGCAGGCCATATTCATGCGTACCTATTAGATGCTTTTAAGGCTGGATATTAAGCGCTATCCAGAGGGTTAGCTAACAACCCATAAATTACGGAATCTGATACGACTCCATTCACTTCCCACCGCTGCCATACTCGTCTAGATTTGATAAACTTGAAACCGCTCAGGGCTAAAATCTTATCAATCTCCAAAATGAAAGCTTCGGAATGCTCTTTATTCATAATTACGTACTGATTCTGATTGCCTAACACCGAATTGAGGTGTGAGCAACGCCACCACCTAAGCGAAGCTGTTCCACCCTGAAAACAAAGCCCGACTTGAACCCAAACCCCCAGCGCTGTCAATTTTTAAACAAGCTGGTGAACTACCACCACTGTTCTCACTAACATATCACCGAGCCGTTGCCTCTTTTTACCAAGAATGAAAATTGAGTCAATAAAACCGAAGAATGGAGTAATAATATTTCTAAAAAGTGACTGAAAAATATTGCACCTTTTACCCGTTCTTGCACTTATAACTGCAATGCCCAAAAGTTTTTTGCCCACACTTTGACCATTTGGGAAACTATCAGAAAAAAGGTAATACGATACAGCCGCTGTTACTGCTGTAGCGCGAACAAGTTCCTTTTCAATACCGATTTCTAAGCCGCCCCACAAAACGAGTGTAAAAATGCTAAAACTGACAAAAAGTCAATCATTTGTCCAACACACCTAATTCCCGGACTAGCCAAAACGTAATTTTCTAGAGTAAAGTTTTCTACATTTTTCATTTTAAAATTTGGACTAACAATTGTTTATTTGTGGAGTAACGTTATGGGTTGAATAACATCCCCACCAAACCTAATCCATAGTGCCGTAAAGCAGGTCAAACCTAAAGAGCCAAGCATTTTTCTCCCTTTTAAATACTTTACTACACTCGCTCTAAAGGCTGGATTGGTAATATTTCAACATCTCTTCTTGATTAAGCGCTTTATTTTCTAACTTTTGTTGATCTTTAAAGATTTGAGCTAATGAAGGTAGAATTGAGCGATTGACTTTATAGTCATCAGACCAAAGTTTCCCTCTCATCACAGCTTTCGCACAATGGAAGTACATACTCTCGATGACTATTTTGATAACAACCTTAGGATCTTTACTTCCATCGGGGCAAGCAGATATCAATTTGGAGTCTGTGTGAATACTTGCAATTCCTTTAATACGGAGTACTTCATCAATACCATTTACCATCAATAACAACCCAACTTTGGGGTTACTAATGATATTTTTTAGACTATCTATACGATTATTCCCCGAGCTATCTGGGAGCAACAATGTTGATTCATCTAAAACTTTTACGAAGCCAGGCTCCCCTCCTTTCGGAGAGAGATCGATATAGCCTTGAGTATCGGCGGTACTTAGAACTGCAAAATGGCAATTATTAATTAATGTAATCGCATGAACATCCAGGGCAGGCAACGCTTTATTTTTAGCTCTCGCACTTGGCTCTGCGTAAATTTCTTTTAACTGCTCTATTGTTTTAATTTCACTCATTCAATGCTGTCCCTTCACTATCGTATAATGCTTTGCTTGGAAGTAAGAAGAACTCTGACTTCTGCATAGTCACTCAACCTAACGCAAAGTAAAAATGCTACGCGTGCAAATTACCTCTTCAACGCTTTGTTATCTAACGGCTTAAAGTTTTTCACTGAACTCCCCACACTGCTTACACTTATAACCATGCTTGTAAAAGAACAATGGAAAACCCAGTAAAATAAAGACTAAGAAAGCTGGACGCTTACCTTTTGTAAATGTATATAGCTCTTTACTACCACAGTTAGGGCAAACATCTTTTCCTTCATCAACGGCAAGTTCATTTTCTAATGATTCTGAGAAATCACTGCTAAGTATTTGTTTCGCGTCTTCTGCATCACTTTTGGCCACCATCAGACGAACGCCGCCCATTGCATTTGAATAAAGCCACTGAGTATTCACCGTGTGCTCGTCAGCGATGTAACTTTCTATTCCGATACTATCTAGGCTTGCTCTCGCAATATGAGCTTCATGAGGAAAAGAAAACCTTGTTACAACAATCACATATTACTCCTTGTGGAAAAACGCTCTCGTAAGGTATAAGCTACGCGAATTGAAAGTGCCACGTGTAGCGTTTCTTTTCAAACAGTTTATTAACCCACTACAGACTAGTACATATACCCTAACCAATCTATATGACCAACAGCCCAAGTTTTGCCGCTGATAGGTTTAACATATAAATCATCGACTTGCTCTATAGCAACACCGTAATTTTTATGTTCATGAACTCGCAACCAAGAACTTAGAGAGTTAAGGCGCACATAACCATTAGCCACATAAAAACGATCCAAATCGGAGACTAAAATGATGAAGTCGACATCTTTAGTTGACGCATACTCGCTGAGTTGAGACAACATTGTTGTACCAATACCTTGTCTTTGAACTGTGCTCTCGACACAAAAGTCACTCACACCTAATACTTTATAAATTTCATCACCAACGCGAACAGCTCTGTAGTCTAATCCCATATAACCAACTAACTGATCACCTTCGTACTTCAGAACTCTCATATGCGGGAGTTGCTTATAGTAAGAACGAGCAACCTGATGTTCAGGAAACGACTTGTTTCTCAGAGCCTCAATTGCATTATGCTGCGCTTTAGATAACTCTATTTCTGGGTAAATATCCATATTTGACCTTTGAGGGCTAATGACCTGTTAAAGGGTGATCAACACAATACCGAAACTCCCGCATACCGCCTTAATCACTGAGCTCAACGTACAGTTAAAATGCCACGCATTGCGAATCTATCTTAAACGCTATGTTATACGCGTGGTTAATACATACCTACATAACCGTCCAACTTGCGAATTACCCCAATCCAACGCTCGATATTTGGGTAAGTTTCTAGGTTAAAACCACCCTCATCTGCGACATGGGTATAAGCATATAGTGCGATATCAGCAATAGAAATATTATCACCAACTAAGAACTTAGTTTTTGACAGCTGTAGCTCCATGATTTGTAATGCTTTATGGCCGCCTGATTGTAGTGATTTATATTCTTCTAGACGGTGCTCCGGCATACCGTGATACTTCTGAATAAAACGCGCCACTGCAATATAAGGCTCATGTGAGTATTGCTCAAAGAAAAGCCATTCGTACATTTTTGCTTTTTGATAACTGTCCTTAGGTAGATAAGGTGTATCTTCTGCAAAGTACCCCAATATTGCATTGGACTCACAGAGTACTCGACCGTCATCTAAAACGACTGTCGGGATTTTACCATTTGGATTGAGGGCTAAAAATTCTGTTGTTTTAGTCTCGTTATCTAAGATATTAACGTATTTCCATTGGTGCTCAATGCCAAGGAATGACAATAGTAATTTTACTTTTAAGCAGTTACCTGACTGCAAATCTCCATATACAACCATTAAACTCTCCATGTTTCAATTCGTAAAAGCGCATAACGCGCAGTTAAAGCTCGAACTACGCTACCACCCAAACTAAACGATTTTGCCTTAAACACGAAACCCAACCTCGAACTGAAAATACCAAGCGTTGGGAATCACTCTTAAATGCTTTGTTATACAAATAGCTAATTAGGTTCGAAGCGCTCTTTAAACACTAAGTTCAACGGCTTAATAAATGAGTAAATCCATAAACCAAATGCTGCAAAACACCACAAAACAAAAATGCCACGCCTGCTGAATCATTCTTGAACAGTTTGTTACGTCGCTACATTTCGCCCGATTTAATTTTGAACTGAGCTTCATTAACCGACTGTTTCCCAAACAGTAAATCCATCATCGCGATGATTCTTTTATTGTCATTTCCCCACTTATCTGAATTGGCACTATTTGGCGCCTTGAACTCTACTTCGCCAACTTTTTCGCTGTTTTTATATGCCTTAACTTGGGCATCTGCAATAAACGTTCTAAAGTCCCAACTCCAGCGCGATACATAAGTCAACGTAAGTTCAGAGCTCTTAGGAAGAGTTCCATCACTTACAACCGTACATTTATGTGCTGTATCCAAACACCATTCTTGTACCGAGTCCAAGAAAACATCTCGTGTGGCGTCATCTTTTACAATAGTAATTTCCTTGCTCTGGTTCTCTTCCGAAATAGCTTCAACTGTATATTTTGGCGCTGCGCATGCCGCCAGTAGAATAGGCAAGCTAAGAATGATTAGTTTCTTGTACATTTTACATCTCTTTTAATAAATCTATAATTGTAAATGAATTTCAAGTGGCTGCATAACGCCGCGTTAAGGGGTGAACAACGCCCCCTAAACTAAGCTACTGTGCCGTAAACACTAAAGCTGATTCAAACCAAAACGGCCAAGCATTGTTAATCCCTCGTGAATACTTTGTTAGTTGCCAAACCTAAAGCTTTGATGTGATGTTGATTGCCGCTTTGCCAACACTGGCTTTATGCGCTTTGAAAGACTCAAATCAGGTGCATTTTCAAAGCACTTGTCACTGAAACCACTTGGAACTCAAAACGCCTTAGAAAACGGAATAACAACACAAAAAAGCTCTTTTAGACAGACGGTGTTACAGAGCTGACTTTCAACAAACAAAGCGGCTTCTGAAACAGAAGATCCAAACCACACAAGAAACCAAAGCACGATTTTCACAACCTCAAATAACTAGAGATGGAAATAAGAAAACCTAGCAAATACACACGGACTTTAGCCCTAAACATTCTTCTTTAGGTACGTTTTGCTTCGTTAGCCAACTAACGCCCTGTTAAGGGGTGAGCAACGCAATACCAAAGCCACCGCATACCATCTTAAACACTAGACGCAACGCATAGTAAAAATGCCACGCGTTGCAAATCACTCTTAAACAGTTTGTTATGTGAATTCTCGATTGAAACGCCGAACTTTTGTACGCATATTTTTCATAGGTGATGACGTATTAAACTGAATCATGCGCCCAAAAGTCCATTGTTCATACCACGCAACACCATACAAATCATGGTCACTTAAGCTTGAAATGAGTAAAAGTATCTCGTTAACTGTAGACTCAAGCTCAAAGAGTAAATCATCATATTTCCACTCACAGTACTCTTCGTGGAAGCTTTCAGCGAGTGAGCCTAATTGGTTCCATTTATAACCAGTTTCCGGGAAATCAACATGTTGGTTTTGAGATCTTAAGTGATGCCATTTAAGAACGAGTTTTCCCCAACCAATCAAGTAAGCCACTGTATCACTAACGCTAATGACTGTACCTTTGACGTTTCCCTCTATTCCAGGTTTGCGAGCTTTGCTTTCCGGAATTGAACGATAGTCAGCCATGAGTTTCGGAAATATTGAGTTTATAGCCAACTCCAATTCATCCTTATTTCTTGGCACAGAAGACATTTTGACCTCCATTCACATAACGCCGCATTAAGGTGTGAGCGACGCTTGGCTATACTTGAGCGAAGCGAAACTGCCAAGCGTTGCGAATCACTCTTGAATGCTTTGTTATGTGCGTGCTAAACGGTAGCGCCTTACCGTACCCTCACTGTCATCTGTGTAGTTACCGAGGTATTCACCACCACAGTTTTCGATGACCTTTTGAGATGCGGGATTGTCAATTGAGCAAGTAACAATAACTGAATCAGTGACAACATGGTCTCGCACCCAAGCAAGCAGAAATGAGGCTACACCCTTACCACGAGCTGACGGCCTAGTTTCGTAGCCAATATGACCAATGACATTTTCTACGTTGGCATTAGTACCTTTGCGAACTCGGATTGCACCTAAAATTTCGGAGTTCGATACACAGTAGTAAGTTGTGCTTGGTAAATATCCCTTTGGTAACTCGGAGATTACCTTTGAACGCTCGACCAAACCTGACAAATAAGCTGTCGGATCTTGCTCCACACCCAAATATTTTGGAATACCCGATTCTAGGCATTCTTTCGCATAACTCGCTAATATTGGGGCCAAATCAGGATTGGCCTCTATCACTTCCATGTCAATTTTCCTCATAAGCACATAACGCCCTGTTAAGGGGTGAGCAACGCAATACCGAAGCTTCCGCACACCACCTAAATCACTAAAATCAACGCATGGTAAAAATGCCACGCGTTGTGAATCACTCTTAAACAGTTTGTTATACGATGCCTCACACCAAGCGCTGAAACTGACCGTTTTTAGCTTTGAAACCTAGCTTATTAAACAAAGCTTGAGACCGAAAGTTACCCTCATCAATATCTGCATACAATCTTTCAATACCCAAAGATTGAGCGTGAGAAAATAATAAACTAAGAGCTTCCGACATATACCCTTGTCGCCAGTACGATGAATTTAGTAAGCATCCGACTTCACAGGAATCACCGTTATCACTAAAGCTATGTAAGCCGCAGGTTCCAATAACCTTGTTTGTCGCTTGATCCATAATCGCCCATTCCAACGATTCACCTGATTTCTCTAGTCGGGCGACGCTTTCTAGCATCTGAACTATCAGATCTTTCGATGTAAAAACTGGGTCTGAGGCAAATTCCATTGTTTGAATATCACCATAAATTTCAAACAAATCATCAGAATCATTCGTTTGAATTGACCTCAAAACAATTCTACTTCCGTGTAAATCAGGCTTCATTTCTCTCCTTAATCGTATAACGCCCAATTAAGGTGTGAAGCACGCTACCACAACACTCAATTTGACAGCCGTAAACACTAAACTAAAACCAAACCAAAAATGCCAAGCGTGCTGAATCACTCTTAAATTGTTTGTTATAACTTGGATGACACTGCATCCCTAAGTAATTCAATAACGCCTACCAAGCTATCAGTTTTGATTGTACTTTCTATATTATCTGGGCAAACCCAATCAAGAAATTCATCGGCATGTTGCCCACCAAACATTTCTATAATTTCTCGCTGAACTTCATCAGGTGAAAGATGTACGGTTTTGTCGCTAACGTGGGCAACACAGTGATTTCTTAGTTTATTGATTGCTCGATTCTTTTTGATTGCTTCATTGAATTTCCCCCTAACCGCATTATGTTCAGGAATTAATTCTTTAAATTCTTTGCCGTACTTCGTATTCAGTTCTACATATTTGCAGCAATTTATCACTAATGAAAAAGTACATAACCTCCAAATACACTGCCTCTTTACTAGATTCTTCGGTGCTTTTAGAAAATCTTTCGATTCATAGTCCTTGAGAACAGAAACGGATATGGTTAAGTCCCCAAGTAAATCAGTTAAAATTTGCTCTATTTCATGCCATTTTTCTGACATAGCCACCTCTGAGTTATAACGCCCTGCAAAGGGGTGAGCAACGCAATACAAAAGCCGCCGCAAACCACCTTAATCACTAAAATCAACGCATAGCAAAAATGCCACGCGTTGCGAATCCCTCTTGAGCAGTTTGTTATGTGTCAAATTTTAAACTCGAACTTAGCTTTTTTAGGGCCAGTTTCCCCTTTTTCGGAAGGCGCATACTTCCGTTTTGATAATATTCGCACTGCTTCAGCATCGAACACTCCTTTAGGCACAGAATCAGTAACCATTATGTCAATCACATCACCCTGACTACTAATATTAAACGTGAGTACAACAGTACCGACTAATTTGTTTTTCCTTGAACCTTTATGATTCCTAGGCGATACACTGTCCCGAGCTTTGTGTTCTTGATAATTTGGGGAACTAGCACTTTCAATTAAACCAGCGCAACCAGACAATAATGTCGCTGTAAATACTATTAAAATCTTCATACTTAATCTTTGACAACATAACGCCCTGTTAAGGGGTGAGCAACGCAATACCGAAGCTGCCGCAAACCACCTTAATCACTAAAATCAACGCATAGTAAAAATGCCACGCGTTGCGAATCCCTCTTGAACAGTTTGTTAGGCGACATTTCTACGTTTAACTTCTTTCTCATACGAAGACTCGTTGTATAGCCAAATAGCCCAAAATGCGAAAAACATCCCGATCGTGTAAATTGAGTAATTAAGAGCATTATCCGATAAGAAAATCGTAATGCTTGCCGCATCAGAAGATGGATACAGGAAAATAACATTAAAAATCATGTACAAAATGGCTGTGACGAAAGTTGTTCTGAAAAGCCAATTTAAACATCCTTTCTTTCGCGATTTTTGCCAATTATCAAATGCTTTACCATTCATTAACCCCCTCCTTTTCCGTTAACTGAAGCTAGATGCACGCCAAGATACTATCACTACTCTATCGTTTATCTCATGTCGCCTAAACGCAACGCATAGTAAAAATGCCACGCGTTGCGAATCACTCTTAAACAGTTTGTTAGGTGAGCTCTTTATCGAAGCCAATCACTTAACTTTGTAGCCGTGTTGTCGTGGTAGTTATAAACTAACCATGATTCTCTGGTATCACCTTGCATTTTTCCCCAAACAATATGACGATAAATACCCAAATACTCTTGTTTTGCCCAAGATTGCTCATAACTTGTGGTTGCAGCAGGTAATAAAGCAACATTAGACATTGATAAACTTGCGTCACCGATACCTAACTCCCAAGGAACCCACTTGGAGTCTTTACTATTAGTTGTAACAAATACTACGAGTTTTCGACTTTCTTTGATCTGATTTTTTATTATTAGAGCTGTTTCGGGGTTGGGTGTTTCAGGCATTCTGTCATCACCTAAATCACAATAAACTGAAGCACCATGATTTTCTAGCAGCTCAATAACCCCTGGTAAATATTCTGCATCTTTTGATGAATGAGATAAGAATGTATCTTTATGACTTTTAGTCCTAGAGGCTTTCAATATAGCCTGAGAGTTAGACTGTAGGTTTGTGTTAAACCTTTTAAGGTCATTAAACGTTGTAAACTGAACCATGAAAAATACCTTAACCTATAGCTATTATTTTTGTTATATAAATTAGTACAACAATAGATATGTAAAATCCCCACACAGAAAAGGATTTCAATGACTGGATTTGCAAACTGGAAAGATTGCCTTTAGGCAACACTGAATACAAATCTTCTTGCGTCAACTTCTCTTCATGCAATTTTTTCACAAAATCATTGTATGATTGCCTAAAAGCTTTCTCTAAAGCTAAGTAATAAGCATCTAGCGCAAGAAAGACTGCCGTTGGAAGAAACGCAATATAAGTGAAATCGGGTTTCCCTTTATCTGCAACTATCACTAATATCGCAGAAACTAGGGTAACACACCAAGCTTTGCAAGCTGAGCTATTAGCAGCCATCCTTTGGATGACATTTTGTATTATGCCCAAATGAGTCTGAATAGGCGCAGACTCAACTCCAATATTAAGATATTGGTTATTTTCTCGCTCTGTCATAAATGTAATCAACCTTATGCTAAAAACTAAAACCTATGCGGGCTCACCTAACGCCGCGTTAAGTAGTGAGCAACGCCAGCCACCTAACCTAAACCCTTACACCGTAAACACTAAAACCAACTTTGAATGCAAAACGCCAAGCGTTGGGAATCTGCCTTAAACGCCTTGTTATGTGTGTTAATTCGATTAAAACTTAACAACAAAGCCCTAAAACCACGGTGTCAACATTATTCAGCTAATACTATTGACGTTTATACACCCAAAATGATGTAAAAGCATTCGACTTATTTCCTTTAATACGGTGTTCTTCTTCATCCCAAACTAAATTTTTCTTTCGTTGGAAATCTGATTTTTGAGAATGTCTTAAGAACAATAACTGTCCTTCAGCCAAATAAAGCTGCTTATCGACCGAATAACTACCACAAGACACAAGCTCTACTTCATAAGCCGCAATTACATCATCTTTATATAACCCATTTTTTGCAGCATGCCCCATATCATCAAGGAAATCTCCAATGAGAGGGTTAGCTATTTGAGTATACTTAGAAGCCTCTTCCGAGAGTAATTTAATAACCTCAGTCACCCCCTCTCCGTTGTCTTTATCAAACTCACGCACTTCAATTTTTAATAACAAATCAGCGCCACTATATTTGCTTGAGTACACCAATTTATTAGTCATATTTAGTGGATGACTAGACTTACGACTAAAAGAAGAATAGATCATACGATCTTGGATTTTTGTTGAGTTTGTTTCCGTTTTTTCACTAATAAATGCCTCTGTAGACGCAGACTTCCGAGGTAACTCCTCAATAGTTAAGAAAACTCCAATTTCATTTGTATCGTTCCTATCATCACCAATACCTAAAAAAGAGCCTTCCGATAGATTCTCAGCCCACCCCTCAAATGCACTATAAAATACCTGCGTATCAAATCTGATATCTAGATGATCACCTTTTTGAAGACATGTATTTTTATCAGGTTTTTTATAGTGTAGCGACGATACAAAGTTCGTTTCTCCCAACTGCCTATAGTGAATATCAGAGGTGCCTACGTATGTGTCATCCAACTTACTGGATGAGCAGCCAATACTTACCATTGAAAATGTAATTATGCTGAATATTCGTATGTTCATGTGGCACTCCATTAATTACTCAGGACGTTTAAGTCTAGTAATAATTTGACCTTAATGCACATAACGCCCTGTTAAGGTGTGAGCAACGCAATACCGAAGCCGCAGCAAACCACCTTAAACACTAAACGCAACGCATAGCGAAAATGCCAAGCGTTGCGAATCACTCTTAAACAGTTTGTTATACGCAAACTAGAAGAGGTAATACCGTTTAGTCATGTTCTTGTGCTGTGTATTTATTTAAAAAATCATAGCTCAACGTGGGTAGCGGTTGGTTACAGAACGCCTCTGGTACGTAGTCAGTCTCAAAACCAACGCAGTAACCATGCCTTGCAAAGGCGACTTTGGCCTGGGTGGTCAGTTGCATGGAGAAATAGCCGTGTCTTGAATCATTCAAACGTGGCTGGCTCCAATATTCATGGTGATTTTGAACTGCCGAGTACATTGCCTTTTGGTAGGTTTTTTCATCAGCGCCACCAAATACTTTCATTATCACATCGATCATTGGTAAATGAAGGTAGGTGACAGCATCAGGTTCACCGTGATTCACCGGCTCGGAAGCACTAAGGCTGACGTACTCCTGAATCAAATCCGTAGGCTCGCCATCAGTCAAGCCAAAAACGCATCCGAGCATCTTGAGTAAAATCTTATCAGACTCACTTTGCCACTCAATTTGCGGGTGATCCACGATTTCAACGAAGCGTCTTGCGCTATCAAAATCTTCGCACAACAAGGAGCGCCATGTTGATACCGTTAGATCGTTACCTTCAATCCCACGGTAATCCTTGCCAGTGTGAAAGCTAAATGACACCTTTTTGTTTGGTAACGAAATCGTAATCTTTTCGCCACCCTCCAGTAAGGCATATTCAATACTTTTTGAGTCAAAATATTGCCAAGCGACAAGAGAGTGCAATGCACTGTCAATGTCAGCTAGATTCAGATATAACGTTTTGGTGTAGATTTCAAACCCTAAATCTCCTGGGTTGACATAATTCCACTCTTCACTTTGCGCCAACCTGCGTGTGATGATATCTGTCAAAGCCGCAATGTTTGCTGACTCATCTTTGAATACTTTCCGAGAGCCATCGTAGTTGATTGGCGAGTATTTTTGTATCGTCATTTATTACTCAATTTATATTTTATCTAGCACGAGGAGAACTCTGGCGTATAACGCCCTGTTAAGGGGTGAGCAATGCAATACCGAAGCTGCCGCATGCCACCTTAAACACTAAAACCAACGCATAGTGAAAACGCCACGCGTTGCGAATCCCTCTTGAACAGTTTGTTATGCTTATTCTTCACGAGTTCACCGAAACTTGTTATCCCTATCTTGAGCGGTAATCGTGTCACCATAGGTATAGCATTCAAGCGTCAGTTCGTTGTTTTCAATTATTACGATAAACCCAACATCAACATTGCCTAACTTTCCTACAAATACAGGTTCTGAAACAACATGTCTGTTTATGGGTATTGAACGGGACTTTAGCGTCAAAAAATATCCAGCACCGGTAAAATAAATCTGCTGATTAAGATCGACACTATTAACAATAGTTTCCCAGTCAATCGAAAGAGTATCGAGCGCACTTTTAATAATGACCTTTTCAAACAATTTCATCGCTTTCTCTTTGAGCATAACGCCCTGTTAAGGTGTGAGCAACGCTATACCGAAGCCGCTGCATACCACCTTAAACACAAAACGCAACGCATAGCAAAAATGCCAAGCGTTGCGAATCGCTCTTAAACAGATTGTTAGGCTAAAGCTCAAGATAAGCGTATTGTCCTACATATTCATTCTCAAATGTATTTACTGCTGAATGGTCATGTATATGAAAGTCCCATGCATATAAGAAGCGGATATAACTCTCTCTTGCGTGCATATAATTGTTCAACACAATATTGTAATTACAGTCGCCTACAATAGAATGTATAGGACTCAATGACACTTTTACTTTATGTAACTCAAGCTCTATTTTTTTAAAATCATTTATAAGCCCAATGTAATAATCACAATCTTCAATTTCGTGAACACGCTCACTGGTTAGGTCCGAAAGTAAATTATCTATATCATCATCAATACATTCGAGTTTCACCTGTATTTTATTCGTCACTTTTGAGTATACCAACATCCTTAATTTTTCTTTTATACACGCATGAGTTAATTCATGTTCATCCCTAAAGTGAAGTGTTTTACTTTCTTTGAAGTCATCAAAAGACCGTACATACACTTTCTTTTTAGCTAGATTTACAAATGCGATTATCACTGGTGTCTCAAGACTATCCCAATACTCAATATGTTTGTCTTCTACAGATATTTTTGATTTATCAACATTTTTAGTTGCTTTAACTTGAACAGCAAAAAACTGCCCCATACTTTGTCTATTATCATCTAAAACTTCAACTTGAGCATCGATACCTATATCTATATCAAGCAACCGGCAAGGCCATTCCAAGACGCTTGATACTGTATATGCGAACAAATATTCTCCAGCGTCGCCAGTTGCCTTATCTTCTGTATATTTCAAATTTACTCCTATTAGCCTAACGCCTAGTTAAGGGGTGAAGCACGCAATGACCAAGTTTCCGCATGGCACTTCAACACAGAAACTACTGCATACCAAAAATGCCCCGCGTGCTGAATCCCTCTTGAACTGTTTGTTAGGAGATTGTTCTCGACATACTGTAAAATCGATCATCAGCGTTATCAACCACAAACCCAACTCTTTTATAGAGATGGAAAGCTGGGCTGATTTTAAATACACGTAACCTTAGTCGATTAGCGCCTGATTCAATTGCTAGCCTTTCACATTCAGAAAGTGCTAACGCACCAATACCTTTATTTTGGTGTTTCTCGCTGATTTGCAACTCACGGATATAACAACCGTAGCTATCAAATACCAAACGAATTGCTCCAACAACCTCACCATTGAACAGGATATCGAAATTGGTTAAATCATGGATTTGTTCTTCAATTTTTAAGCAATCCCAATCAACAGAATAATGATCGTAGTATGAGCGCATATTTACGTAAGTAATATTAGCCGAAGCTGATAAATCTTCTGTTTGTTGATACGAAACCATTGAATCTCCTAACGCCCTGTTAAGGGGTGAGCAACGCAATACCGATGCTGCCGCATACCACCTTAATCACTTAAGCCAACGCATAGTGAAAATGCCACGCGTTGCGAATCCCTCTTGAACAGTTTGTTAACTGAGCGCCTTTCAGTTTTCGCCGTTCTTTCAGCCACTTTCGCCACTTTCGCCAAAGCTCATTTTGCTAATTAATGATTAGCAAAGCTAACCCAAATATGTATTTAACCAAAAAATTACCGTTTATCTTTAGTTTGAAATGCGTCTCACAACACCATACTTCGGCGATGTAAGTATGCCGGACTAATTGCGAATGCCTCATATTATTAGAAGGCTTTGTGCCGCCTTTCACATCAGTAAACTTAAGTATCAAACTGAAATTAGTCACATTAGCTCAGCTAAGGAAACCGACCGAACACGCTAAATCTCTGAACCTAGAAACTGTATCATTGTGCTTTCATATTTTCTGCGCCAGTTAACGCCCTGCTAAGGGGTGAGCAACGCAATACAAAAGCCGCCGCAAACCACCTTAATCACTAAATTCAACGCATAGTAAAAATGCCACGCGTTGTGAATCCCTCTTGAGCAGTTTGTTAGTTTGCAAACCCAAAGCGTTGATTTTAAGTTATTTTAAACTTTGCAAACAACAAACTTTATGTGCTTTGATGCACTTTAGTCAGGCGTAGTCTAAAAGCGGCTAGTCAATGAAACCACGTGGAACAAACAACGCCGCAGAAAACGAATTCACAACACCAAAAAGCGCTTTTGGAAAACCAATCTCACAATACGGACTTTCAACAAAGCCACTGAAACCACATGAACTTACCACACCAGAGAAAACGTCATTTCAGCGAGTAAATCGGCTTTTGTACCAACAAACTCAACGAGCAGAGTTTCAGCAAAAAAGCTCAACGCAGTTAACCCAAAAGTCGCCACACCAAAGAACAAATCAACCGTTGCAATGATAACAATTTGGGATTTTCACCACGCCAGCTAACACTGAAATTGAAAGCCAATACGACAACTTAAACTTTGAGCTTTTACCACTAGATCTTGCGATATAGCTGCGTTTTTCCTCTTGCAAACTAACGCTCTGTTAAGGGGTGAGCAACGCTATACCGAAGCCACCGCATACCACCTTAATCACTAAAATCAACGCATAGTAAAAATGCCACGCGTTGCGAATCCCTCTTGAACAGTTTGTTATGCTCGTGCTCAAAGAAATTGAAGGACTAAACAAGCTATAAACGCTGGCAGACCAGCTATAAAGAAAACTAAACCTGTCTGGTAGTTCATTCGATAGTGCTCGCGTTCGTCTTTTTGAAAATCATGCCCTTCTACCATTCTGTAGACTTTGTCTGTTCTAGGGTCATCTAACCGAGTCGTCTTACTATGAATACCACCTTCCCACATTAGCTTAGCCAAAACCCATATGACGATGACAACAAAGAAAAGAAAGTCGACCAACTGAGTCGTAGCAAAGAATGGAACAAACTGAGCTAGAGCGATAACAATAAGAGCCGCTGAGAGGTTAATTAGAAGCACTTTTTTGAATAAATCGAGCAAAATTACCTCCTAGAGCATAACGCCGCGTTAAGGGGTGAACAACGCCACCACCTAACCTAAACCACTGTGCCGTAAACACTTAAGCTAATTCAAACCAAAACTGCCAAGCGTTGTGAATCCCTCTTGAATGCTTTGTTAGTTGCCAAACCTAAAGCTTTGATTTGAAGTTAGTTACCGCTTTGCCAACACTTGCTTTACGTATGTTGGGAAACTCAAATCAGGCGTAGTTTCAAAACGTTTGTCACTGAAACCACTTGGAACACGCAACGCCGTAGAAAACGAACTGACAACATCAAAAGACCTTTTGGAGAAACAATGCCACAAAGCTGACTTTCAACAAGTAAATCGGCTTCTGAAACGGCAAACCAAACTAAGAAAAGATCGAAGCTCAATTCCGCGAGCCATGAGCCCGAAGTTCAAAGTGCAGAATCGAGCAAAGCACACGAACGATTAGACCTAAACACTCTGTTTTAGCTGCGATTTTCTCGTTGGCAACTAACGCCGCATTAAGGTGTGAGCAGCGCTTGGTTATACTTGAGCAAAGCGAAAACGCCAAGCGTTGCGAATCACTCTTAAATGCTTTGTTATGCCTTGTTGATTACAACCATATTTGTGCCATTACCGATCCCTATTTCCCATTTTTTGTAAAGGTTCCCTACCTCTCGAACAAACTCTATATTTGAATGGACGAAATGATTCATTGTGTTTACGTTCTCTAGATCAGAATCTAACCATAACCCTTTATCTGGAGAAAATACTTTGCTTTCATTTTCATGAATAAATCCATAAGACAGTCCTAAGTACGAGGATAACTTCTCGTCATATTCAGTAATCGTATTTACAACACTCCTGCTTCTGAACGTGTCCTTATCTGGGTAGGATTTTAGAATTGCTTCGAGTGGAGAAGGGGGAGAAGTTTCCTCTTCACAAAGCAAGAGTCCATAGTAATTGTCTACTCGCCCACTTTCGCGAGTAACTCTAACAACAGCATAGGGTAATCGTTCAGATTTCCCCTCAACACATAAATCATTTATAAAGCCGAGTACATTTAGAGGGTTATATACTTCGAACTCAATAAAGTCTTTTTCATCAAGTGTAAAAAGAATGTCATTAATCGCTTTATTCCAGGTTTTGTTGTGGGCTAGAAACTTATCTATATCTTGCCTTGTAGTATTATAATTTACTGTTCTCATTGGTGTTGTTTTAGATATATAAATGCTGTCTCTTATACACATCTGACGCTGCCGACGAATAGC
>NZ_SHOE01000031.1:0-49102 GCF_012275705.1 Vibrio chemaguriensis | reverse complement strand
CGATCGTGTTCCTTCCTAGTTATGATTCGTCGTGATCATTATTGATCGACGACGCGCCAGAAATTGTTATTTTATGCGCCAACGCCCGTTAGCGCAATATTTGGACGCCCTGATCTCGCAAAAAGTCGTAAACTTTTTGTAGTTCAATCGTCAATTAGTAACCACGCTCTGCAATAATTTTATCTGCGAAGTTTTTCGGCACTTCAGCGTACTCGTGAAACTCCATAGAGTAAGACGCACGGCCTTGAGTTGCAGAACGTAGATCAGTTGCGTAACCGAACATTTCAGATAGTGGTACTTGAGCACGGATGATCTTAAGACCAGCCACACCTTCGTCCATGCCTTCAATGATACCGCGACGACGGTTTAGGTCACCAACAACGTCACCCATCCAGTCTTCCGGAGTGGTTACTTCGACATTCATCATTGGTTCTAGAATCACAGGTTGTGCTTCTAGTGCACCTTTCTTGAATGCCATCGAGCCAGCGATCTTAAACGCCATCTCGCTTGAGTCTACATCGTGGTAAGAACCATCAAATAGTGTAGCTTTAATATCTAGTACAGGGTAACCCGCTAGAACACCACTATTCATTTGTTCCTCGATACCTTTCGATACCGAACTGATGTATTCCTTAGGAATCACACCACCCACGATTTCGTCTACGAATACGAAACCTTCGCCAGGTTCAGAAGGCTCAAGTTTGACCCACACATGACCGTATTGACCACGACCACCTGATTGACGAACAAACTTACCTTCAACTTCCGCTTTACCACGAATGGTTTCACGGTAAGCAACCTGAGGTTTACCAACGTTACAATCAACGCTGAATTCACGCTTCATACGATCAACGATAATGTCTAGGTGAAGTTCACCCATACCTGAGATCAGAGTCTGACCTGATTCGTCGTCCGTTTCCACGCGGAATGATGGATCTTCCGCAGCCAGTTTACCTAGCGCGATAGCCATTTTCTCTTGGTCTGCCTTAGAACGAGGTTCTACAGCAATCTGAATAACTGGTTCAGGGAACTCCATGCGCTCTAGAATCACTTTGTGGTTCTGATCACACAGTGTGTCACCTGTTGTTACGTCTTTCAGACCGATAGCAGCAGCGATATCACCAGCGCGAACTTCTTTCACTTCTTCACGCTTATTCGCATGCATCTGAACGATACGACCGAAACGCTCTTTCTTCTCTTTTACAGAGTTGTAAACAGCGTCGCCGGAGTTTACTACACCAGAATAAACACGCATGAACGTTAGCGTACCCACGAATGGGTCAGTCGCGATCTTAAATGCTAGCGCAGAGAATGGTTCGTTGTCGTCAGCGTGACGCTCAACTTCATTTTCTCTTTCGTCAACACCTTTAATTGCAGGTACGTCAACTGGCGATGGCAAGAACTCGATCACAGCATCTAGTACCGCTTGAACACCTTTGTTCTTAAACGCACTACCACAAGTGGCCAGTACGATTTCGTTGTTTAGTGTACGAGTACGTAGAGCTTGTTTGAGCTCAGCTTCAGTCAATTCACCTTCTTCAAGGTACTTGTCCATCAGCTCTTCGCTAGCTTCAGCAGCGGATTCAACCATGTGGTTGCGCCACTCTTCAGCAAGTTCGATCATGTCAGCTGGGATGTCTTCGTAAGTAAACGAAGTGCCTTGATCGGCTTCATTCCAGTTGATCATCTTCATCTTGATAAGGTCGATGACACCTCTGAACTCATCTTCTGCACCAACGTTCAGTTGGATTGGAACAGGATTCGCACCAAGACGATTTTTAATTTGGTCCACAACGCGTAGGAAGTCTGCGCCCGCACGGTCCATCTTGTTTACAAATACCAAACGTGGAACGTGGTATTTGTCTGCTTGACGCCATACAGTTTCAGACTGAGGTTCAACACCAGATGAGCCACAGAACACAACCACAGCACCATCAAGTACACGAAGAGAACGCTCTACTTCGATAGTAAAGTCAACGTGTCCAGGGGTATCAATGATGTTTACGCGATGCTCAGGGAACTGTGCTTCCATACCACGCCAGAATGTAGTAGTCGCAGCGGATGTGATAGTGATACCACGTTCCTGCTCCTGCTCCATCCAGTCCATGGTTGCTGCACCATCGTGAACTTCGCCGATTTTGTGAGAAAGGCCAGTGTAGAACAGAATACGCTCAGTTGTGGTTGTTTTTCCTGCATCTACGTGAGCACAGATACCGATATTACGGTAGCGCTCAATAGGAGTTTTACGAGCCACGATTGTATCCTCTTACTAAGGTGTACCTTAGAGTATAGAAAAGTGCTGCGAGAGAACCTCGCAGCACAGAAGGTATTACCAGCGGTAATGAGCGAACGCTTTGTTTGCGTCAGCCATGCGGTGAACGTCTTCACGTTTCTTAACCGCAGTACCTTTGTTCTCAGACGCGTCTAGCATTTCAGCTGCTAGGCGTTGAGCCATAGATTTTTCACCACGCTTGCGCGCAGCTTCAACCAACCAACGCATAGCAAGTGCGTTACGGCGAACCGGACGTACTTCTACAGGTACTTGGTAAGTTGAACCACCAACACGGCGAGATTTAACCTCTACCGCAGGGCGTACGTTTTCAAGAGCTTCTTCAAAAATAGCTAAGTGGTCTTTACCAGACTTTTCAGCCATAGCATCTAGTGCAGTGTAAACGATTTTCTCTGCAGTAGATTTTTTACCGTCAACCATTAGGATGTTAACGAATTTTGCCAGCAATTCAGATTTGAATTTTGGATCTGGAAGGATCTTACGCTGACCAATGACGCGACGACGTGGCATGGATTTATCTCCGTTGTCTTCTTCAGGTTTTATCCAAAACTTTTCAGTTTTTTCAAAAAATTAAAAATAATTTAGTGTTTGGCCTTACTTAACGGAATCCATTAAGACTTAGGACGCTTCACACCGTACTTAGAACGACCTTGTTTACGGTCGTTAACGCCAGCACAGTCAAGTGCACCGCGAACAGTGTGGTAACGTACACCCGGAAGGTCTTTTACACGACCGCCACGGATTAGTACAACACTGTGCTCTTGAAGGTTGTGACCTTCACCGCCGATGTACGATGTAACTTCGAAGCCGTTTGTCAGACGTACACGACAAACTTTACGAAGTGCTGAGTTAGGTTTTTTAGGTGTAGTAGTGTAAACACGAGTACATACACCACGTTTTTGTGGGCACGCTTCTAGTGCAGGCACGTTGCTTTTAACAACTTGCTTTGCACGAGGCTTACGTACCAACTGGTTAATAGTTGCCATTAACTAGCTCCTGATTTACTTGAAAGTAAGCTTTGTGAAAAATCTATCCCCAACTACCATTGCAGTTAGGGACGCAAAATTCTATGCAGCAGTGAGAGGTGTGTCAAGAAATATACGGATCTTTTTTGTTCAATTAGGACAATTCATCCGTAAAGCTTTAGCGACAGTAAATCACGTTCAATCCCAAGTAAGCGATTTATCCTGTTTAACTGTGAGCTCAACGAAGCCTGAGTAATTCACGATCGTCAGTGATGGACTGATACGATTCGCAATACCGCGAGCGTGAATATCGCTCTCTAGCACAAATACACTGCGGTTTTTTAGGTGGGAGAACGCTTTATGCTGCGAATTAGCAGCGTACACGGCATCTTCTATAAGTAAGATGTCATCCTGTGCACTGCATAAGGGCATGGCGTCTTCTAGAGCGGAGACCGTTTTTATAATATGTAGCATAACTTCCTCAGAACGACAGTAGCTTGCCAGCGTGTTGCAACTTATCTTTGAGCTGCTCTGAGCTTAACGCTTGAGCTTCAATGACTAAGTCCGCTTGAGCCAAACCTCGCTGAGCTAATGACTCTGAGCACACAAAGACTTGTTCAATATCGTATAAATCGAAAAGCTTCAGCATCGGCGCATAATCTTTGCTCAAGATCTTACTCGGTTCTTGTCCTAGTAGAAGCTGGTAAACCCCATCGCCCATGAAAATGACGCTGATATCTTCACAGTAAGCCGACGCGGCTAACAGTGCATCCACACCTTCACGGCCAGCCGCACTGCCATGCGGTGCGCTACGAAATAGATAAGTTAGCTGACTCAAAACTGTACCACTCTGTCTTGGGTTAACATCGCTTCGGCTAAGCTACCTAAGCCGGCTTGCTCAAAACCTTCCGCTAGATTGCTCTGGAGCAAACCATGTTGATTCGCTTCTTCTTCACTTACGATCCCGCGACGCAAAGCCGCAGCAACACAAGTTTCTAGACGAACACCATGCTCTTTTGCCAAAGATTGCCATGCCTTATTGAGATCAAATTCGTCGTTGGCAGGCACACTCAAAGCAGTACCATTGGTCACGCCCTCTTGATAAAAGAAAACGCTCACTAACTGATGGCCTTGCTCAATCACCGCCTTGGCGAACTGATAAGCACTGCGCGCTGACTGGCTACCGTAAACAGGACCGTTCACCACCAACGTGTAAGTCAGTTTACTCACTTTTCATCGTCCTCGGTTTTACGTTGACGAATGTATAAGTAGACGGTGTGTTTTGAAATGTTAAGACGATCTGCAACGCGGTTGATGGCATCTTTAATATCGAAGATGCCTTTGTCGTACAATTCCATCACGATTTGGCGATTCTTGGTGTTGTTCGATACGGATTTATCCGCATTGATCTCTTCGATGGTGCGTTCAACAGTTTGGTCCACCAGCTCTTCTACGTCACTAGCAAAGTTAACCGAGGAAGCCGCTTCTTTTGCTTCTTGCGTTGGCATGAAAGATTGAAGGACTTGCGAGAAGGGCGCGTCCAAGCTGACGTTGATACACAACAAACCAATAACGCGATTTTCACCATTACGAATGGCGACAGTGATCGACTTCATCAACACGCCACCTTTTGCACGGGTAAAGTACGAACGTGAGAAGTTGCGCTCCGAGCCTTCGATGTCTTTTAGCATTTTAAGCGCTAAGTCAGTGATCGGTGAGCCGACTTGGCGACCCGTGTTTTCACCGTTAGCGATTTTAATTGCAGAGGTATTTAAGTCTTCTAGCGAGTGAAGAACGATTTCACAAAAGGGACCTATCAGGCTGGCGATACCATCAACGACCGCCTCATAAGATCTTAAAATGATTTTGTCGTGCTCGGTAAACGGCATCACGTTAACGGATTCCATTTCGAGCAGCATCTCCGCGTTTATTGTTTCTGTAGTTGTCATAAGCCTTCGAGCGAAAAATCAACAAATTGGTGTAAGTTTATCAGAAAATTTGAAAATCAACCTAGCAAACTCACCAACTAGTGACCTAGAACAAAAAAGGCCCGTTAAACGGACCTTTTTCAATAACTTATCGCGGCTTATTGTTATTGCTCTGCGTTGTCGTTCTCAACTTTTAGCAGCTCAACTTCAAATACTAGCGTTGAGTTAGCAGGAATGCTTGGTGTGTCTTGATCACCGTATGCTAGCTCTGGCGGGATAACGAATTTGAATTTAGAACCCACAGGCATTAGCTGAACACCTTCTGTCCAACCTGGGATTACACGGTTAAGTGGGAATGTTGCAGGTTCACCACGATCGTAAGAGCTATCAAATTGCGTACCATCGATTAGCGTACCTTTGTAGTGTACTTGAACCGTATCAGTGTCTTTTGGCTTCTCACCTTCAGCAGGAGTAATAACTTGGTATAGAAGACCTGTATCTGTCTTCACTACGCCTTCTTGCTTCTCGAACTCAGCACGGAAATCATCGCCAGCTTTTTTTGCTTCAGCTGCTTTCTCAGCCGCTTGTGCTTGCATCTTTTCAGCAACACGCTTATCTAGAGATTCTAGTGCTGCACGTGTTTCTTCTTCATTCAACTCAGCATTGCCTTTGAAGACGTCTTCGATACCTTTTAGCACCAAGTCTTTGTTAAGATTAATGCCGATTTCGCTTGGCTTGTCGATGCTTGTGCTTAGGTAGTTAGCAAATGAAACACCGATTGCGTATGCCGCTTTATCGTCGTCGGTTTTAAAGTGAACCGCTTTACCGGTTTCTGCTTGAACTTGTTCTGCTTGAGGTGCGGCTTCTGTTTTAGTTTCTTCTTTCTGACAACCTACCGCTAGCATAACTGTTGCAGCAAGTAGCGACACTTTTAAAACTGATTTCATTAAATTCTCCCAATAATGGCTTTGCCATTGGTTGTTGTGCACAAATCTTCTATGAGACTAGTGAAGACAATCGTTATACCAATATACTAGCTATATGTCTTAAGACACAAACCGGATTATTAGATGTGATGCAAAGAATTTCTCATTTATTCCTATATTTAATTGTCATCACCACGTTAAATGGTTGCTTTTTCGCCGAGCGTGAAGTGCAGCGTTGGCCGATAGAACCTCAGGGTGCGACGAGCTTCGCACTTAGCAGAGATGGACGATTTGCTCTGCTCTATTCTCAGCAACACCATTTGATGTTGTGGGACCTAGAGCAAAATGAACAACTAGCCAACCTGGGTGAGCTCGATGCCGATGCCAACGTGGTATCCCATATTCGTATCTCAGACAATGGTCGCTATGCAGTCACAGCAAGCCAAATGAACTTCGCAGTTTGGGACTTAGGTTGGACGCAATCCGAAGGCCTTTGGTCTATTTCTGATGCGCTCATTCGCGACGTTGATATCACCAGTAACGGTGAGCAAGTTCTGCTCGGGTTATCCAACGGTAAAGCAATTTACGTCAACTTAGTCACCGGACGTCGCTTGGAGTTCCTTGCGCATCGTGAAAAAGTCAATTCCGTCGCCATTTCTCCTAATGGCCGATTCGCACTGACTGGTGGTAATGACTACAAAGCGTATTTGTGGGACACCGAAACCGGACAAGTGCTGCGGACCTTCGAACATGAACAACGGGTTGTTCGTGTTGCCCTGCAACGAGATGGCAAGTTAGCAATGACATCCGATGGCGGAAACCAAGCGGTAATTTGGGATTTAAAAACTGGACAAGAGGTCACACAGTTGAGCAGTTGGTCGCGCCAATTGATCTTCTCTACTGCGCGATTTTCTGATGACGGAACTCAGTTAGTGACAGGAACGCCTTCTGGCCGCGTTTCAATATGGGATACTCAAACCGGAAAACGGATTGGCGGATTTGAAGTTGAGCCAAAAAAAGACACTCGCCCTCCCCGTGCGGTCGTGTATGATGCAGCCTTTGATTCAAAACAACGCGTAATTACTGCTACTTCAGCAGGTATTGCCCAAGCTTGGCAGTTAGAGAACGGATCATGACAGAAAAAATCATTCAGCAATTGGAAGCACGCATTAATGACTTAGAATGTCAGCTTGCGTTCCAAGAACAGACTATTGAAGATCTGAACGGCGCCTTATCGCAGCAGCAACTGCAAATTACCAAGATGCTCGATCAGATGAAATATGTGGTAGGTAAAGTAAAAAATATGGACTCGTCGAATTTAGCCGATCCGTCAGAAGAAACCCCACCACCGCATTATTAAAATGCAGGCTCAAATAGCACAAAGCCCAGAACATATTCTGGGCTTTTTTGTATTGATTACTTAAGAATGTTGCTCAAGGGGAAGCTATTCGTCAGCGTAGATTTTGACGCTCAACTCGCCTTGAGTGTTGATGCCAGCTCGGTACATACCAGAGCTGTTCATCGCAAAGTGCAGCTCACCTTGCGCGTCAATTGCGATTAAACCGCCTTCGCCGCCCATCTCTTTCAGTTCCCCCTGAATAATATGCTCACAAGCAGTATGAATATCTTCTTGTAAGTAACGCATCCGCGCGGCGACGTCTTCTGCGGCACGTTTACGGATAAAAAACTCACCGACACCCGTAGTTGAAACCGCGACAACGCCATTTTCGGCCACCGTGCCACAGCCTATCAAAGCCGAATCCCCAACTCGGTTGTATTTCTTATTCGTCACGCCACCCGTACTGGTGGCAGCGGCTAAGTTGCCTTGTTGGTCCAATGCCACCGCACCAACCGTACCGTGCTTACGATCATCTGGGTAACGAGACTCCGACAAAGCAAACTGCCCTTTCTCACGCATAGACAGCAACTGCTCATAACGGCGATCAGTAAAGAAGTAATCCTGTTCGGTATACTCATGGCCTTGTTCAAAAGCAAACTTCTCTGCGCCCTCACCCACCAACAACACGTGATTGCTGTTTCGCATCACGTCACGAGCGAGCTCAATTGGATTCTTGATATGACGAACACCAGCGACCGCGCCTGCGGCTTGGTTTCGACCATCCATGACAGAGGCATCCATTTCTACCATTTCGTTGTTGGTCAGCACCGAGCCTTTACCCGCATTAAAGTTAGGCGAGTCTTCCAATACTTTTACTGCAGCAACAACCGCATCCAAAGCGTCGCCGCCTTTCTCTAGAATTTGATAGCCAGCTTTTACCGACGCTTCCAAATCAGCCAAGATCGATTGCTGAAGTTCATTGCTCATCTGTTCACGTAAAATGGTGCCTGCGCCACCATGAATCGCAATCGAGAAAGGTTTTGTCATCGCTTTTTCCATGAGTTGTTCTTTTCTTCTATGCACTACACCTTAGATAAACAAAAAGCGCAAGTTGAAACCTCAACTTGCGCTTTTCAAAGCTTTACTAGATAAGATTATCTAGTGAAGGAGCTTGTGATTAGTGAGAACCACAGCTGCCGCCGCCACAGCAGCCTTCATCATCGTGATCATGGTCATGACCACAACCACCAGCTTGATGGATATGACCGTGTTCGATCTCTTCTGCTGTTGCTTCACGTGTAGACATAACTTCTACTTCGAAAGTTAGTGTTTGACCAGCTAGCATATGGTTACCGTCAACAACCACTTCGTTGCCATCAACTTCTGTTACTTCTACAGGGATTGGACCTTGGTCAGTGTCAGCTAGGAAGCGCATGCCCACTTCGATTTGGTCAACGCCTTGGAATACGTCCGCAGGAACGCGTTGTACTAGCGCATCGTTGTGCTCGCCGTAAGCTTCTTCAGGAGCTACCGTTACTGAGAACTTGTCGCCAGCCACTTTACCTTCAAGCTCTTTTTCAAGACCAGTGATTAGGTTGTTGTGACCGTGAAGGTAATCTAGAGGCGCTTCTGCTGTTGATTGATCAACAACGACACCGTCTTCCAACATTACTTTGTATGCAAGGCTTGCAACAACGTTCTTTTCAATTTTCATACTAACTCCAGGGAGATTAATTGACTTAACCTGAATGGGGTTAAGTACTGAGATATCTGGGTGTATTATGGGGATCAATTATCGAAGTTCAATTATTCCGGCTTAAAAATTCCGATCATTTCCTGATTTGAGTGTTTATTTTTCTCTACAGATTGCGGTTTACGCTGCTCAGTAAACTCACACTCGACACACTCAACTAACTCGATATTATTTTCAATCCACCAGCGCAGGGTATCTTGCTGGCTGCAATTTGGGCAGCTAGCGCCGGCAATAAAACGTTTCTTGATTTTCACGCTATTTCCTTAGCTTGAGTCTTGGCTCAAGTACTACTTCCAATGATTAGGTGACTGATGGTCGCTCTCCATCTCACGACCAAAAATTTCTTCTAGCTCTTTGCGTGCCTCTTTCGCTCTCTGAGCCAATTTCTTATCTTCATTGTGCTGAGGCAATAAGTCCTTAAGCATAGCATTATCTAACTTACGAAAATGTGCTTCTGCCCGCTTTGCTTGATAAGGGTGCATACCAAGTTCTACGAGCGCTTGACGACCGAGATCCAATGCCCCTAAAAATGTTTCACGAGAGTAATTCTCGACACCGTGGCTCATTAACTGATACGCCTCGACACGGCTTCTTGCTCGGGCTAGCAACTTAAGTTTCGGGAAGTGCACGCGGCAGATATCAACGATGGCCATCACCTCATCAGGTGAATCGGTACAAATGACCAATGCTTCTGCTTTATCTGCGCCAGCAGCCCGCAAAAGATCAATTTGGGTAGCATCGCCATAAAACACTTTGTAACCATACTTGCGCAGTAGGTGGATTTGGCTGGCATCACTTTCTAATACCGTCACTTTGATTTTATTGGCATACATTAAACGTCCGACGATCTGACCGAAACGTCCAAAGCCTGCAATGATCACACGCGGCCGACGATCCACTACTTTCGTGGTCATGCCCTCTTCTTCTTGATTCAGGGTATGAGCAAACCATTTTTTTTGTCCCATCAGCAAAAGTGGTGTCGTCACCATGGATAAACTGACCACCACCAACAAAAACGCCACTTGCTCTTTGGATAAAATGCCCTCTTGGCTCGCTGCGGTAAATATGACAAAGGCAAACTCACCACCTTGGCTTAAAATCGCGGCCATACGGCTTCTCGCTTTGGCTCCGACACGGGCAGCTCTCGCCAATGCATACAAAACCAAGCCCTTAACCACCACCAAAGCCACCACCGCGCCCAGAATCTCTAAAGGGTGTAATGCCAATAACCCCAAATTTACCGCCATGCCAACCGCGATGAAGAACAACCCCAACAACAAACCTTTAAACGGCTCGATAGCGATTTCCAATTCATGTCGATATTCACTCTCAGCCAGCAGAACGCCGGCTAAGAAAGTTCCTAGAGCCATAGAAAGCCCAAGCTTTTGCATCACGACAGAAATCCCAAGCACGACCAATAGTGCGGCGACGGTAAAGAGCTCACGAACGCCGCTCATCACAACAAAACGAAATAGTGGACGCAATAAGAAATGGCCACCAATCAACAGGGCCACCACACTGCCTAATACCGTGAAGACATCCAACCAACTACCACCACTCTGCCCGCCAGCAAGCAAGGGCAACATTGCCAACATTGGGATCACTGCAATATCTTGAAAGAGCAATACTGCAAAACCAGACTGACCCGTTTCGGTGCCATTGAGCCCTTGCTCTTCAATCACTTTTAGAGCAATTGCCGTTGAGGACAGCGCCAACCCCATCCCAATCACCAAACTCACTTGCATGCTTACGCCGAACATACTGACGACACTGCCTAGCACGGCGGTCGTAACCACCACCTGCGCGCCGCCTAAACCTAGAATCGGTCCTCGCATTTGCCACAGTTTTTTAGGATTTAGCTCAAGGCCGATCAAGAACAGTAACAACACGACCCCAAGTTCAGCAAAGTGCAAAATAGCATCAACATCACTGATTAAGCCAAGACCCCAAGGGCCAATCAACACACCGGCAAGTAAATAACCTAAAACCGAGCCAAGTCCGAGACGCTGAGCAATCGGCACCGCGATAACCGCAGCCGAGAGAAAGACCACGCTACTTTGAAGAAACTCACTGGTTATCGCCATACTGACCTCCTTGGTCTGTTGCTTCCCAGTTTTCAAGTGGGTTGTTCAACCACCGACGATACAATTCTGCGTGCTCATACCGCTCAATATCCGAGACATTACGCGACCAATACAACACCAAAGGTTCAATCCAGTGCATTTGACACAGGGCAGCCGTCAGTTCAAACGGTTGTAAGATTTGCTCTAATGGATATTTGTTGTACCCCTTCGCGCTAAAGGCCTCTTCTTTCCCCCCCGTTGTAATCACACTGCGCCAGTATTTTCCCTCTAGCGCCGAACCTCCGCCAAAAGCAAAACCTTTGCCCAGCACTCGGTCCAACCACTCTTTTAACAGGGCTGGGCATGAATACATATAAAGCGGGTGATGAAACACGATCACATCATGCGTGAGCAACAACTCATGTTCATAATTCACATCAATAAAGAAGTCAGGGTAAACACCGTAAAGATCGTGCACAGTGACGTGATCAAGCGACTGAGCTTTTTTAATCATCACTTGATTAGCAATCGAGTTATGTGGCTCTGGATGAGCATAAATGACCAGAACTCTTGGGAGAATAGACGGTGCAACAGCCAAATGGTCGTCCTTGTGGTTATTTTTATCCGTTATCAAATTGTTATACTTTTTTGTACAGCATAATGCAATTAAAGCGAATCAATCGACTTTTCCGGCCAATACCCCTACTATTCACCGCTAGATATATACCCAAGTGGCTTTAAAAACGATTGAAACCACTTCGCTATGTAACCAAGCAACGCGCACTGCGCAAAGTGAATGAAAACTTTATGATTACCTTCTCTGATATTCAGTTACTGCGTGGCGGTAAACCTCTTTTAGATCAAGCTTCAGCGACTATCCATCCTGGCGATAAAGTCGGCCTTGTGGGTAAAAACGGCTGCGGTAAATCAACGCTATTTGCATTGCTGAAAGATGAACTGTCGATTGATGCAGGCTCATTTAGCCAACCTCAACATTGGGAGTTGGCCTGGGTCGCACAGGAAACGCCTGCGCTAGAGCGCACTGCACTGGAATACGTCATTGATGGTGATCGCGAGTACCGAGCGCTCGAAAAGCAGTTGGCTGAAGCGGAAGCACAAGACAACGGCACCTTGGTTGCCGAGATCCACGGTAAAATTGAAACCATCGGCGGTTATAGCATTCGCGCTCGCGCGGCAGAATTGCTCGACGGTTTAGGTTTCAGCCAAGAGCAAATGAGTTGGAGTTTGACTCAATTCTCAGGTGGTTGGCGTATGCGCCTTAACTTAGCCCAGGCGCTATTGTGCCGTTCTGACTTATTGCTACTCGATGAGCCAACCAACCACTTGGACTTAGACGCAGTGATGTGGCTTGAACGTTGGCTACAAAACTACCCAGGCACACTGATCCTGATCTCGCACGACCGTGACTTCCTTGACCCAATTGTCGGCCGTATTATTCACATCGAAAACCAACAATTGAACGAATACACGGGTAACTATTCGTCGTTCGAAAACCAACGAGCGCAAAAAATGGTGCTGCAGCAAGCGATGTTCGAGAAGCAACAGAAACAGATGTCGCACATGCAAAGCTACATCGACCGCTTCCGTTATAAAGCCTCTAAAGCACGCCAGGCTCAAAGCCGTATTAAAGCTTTGGAGCGCATGGAGAAAGTGTTACCCGCTCAATTCGATAACCCATTTAGCTTCCAATTCCGTGAGCCCGCGGCGCTGCCAAACCCAATCATGATGATGGATGAAGTATCGGCAGGCTACGGTGACAACCTGATCTTAGAGAAGATCAGGTTGAACTTGGTTCCTGGCAGTCGCATTGGTCTACTCGGCCGTAATGGCGCGGGTAAATCGACCTTGATCAAATTGCTCTCTGGTGAGCTTAACGCGCAAGGTGGCGATCTGACTTACTCACAAGGCGTAAAAATAGGTTACTTTGCCCAGCATCAATTAGAAACGCTGCACCCAGAGGAAACGCCGCTGCAACACATGATGCAGATCGCGCCGGATCAAACCGAACAACAGCTACGTGATTACCTGGGCAGCTTTGGCTTCCAAGGCGACAAAGCACTGGAGAAAGTCGCGCCGTTTTCGGGTGGTGAAAAAGCCCGTTTAGTGCTGGCCTTAATTGTGTGGCAAAAGCCAAACCTGTTGCTACTTGATGAACCAACCAACCACTTGGATTTGGACATGCGTCAGGCATTGACGATGGCACTGCAAACGTTCGAAGGTGCAATGGTGATTGTTTCGCACGACCGTTACCTATTGCGTGCTACAACCGATGACTTGTACTTGGTGCACGATCGTCAAGTTGCGCCGTTCGATGGTGACTTAAACGACTACTACAAGTGGTTAACCGGGCAACAAAGAGCAGAACGCAAAGAAGCACAAGCCGCACAGCCAGCCAAAGATAGCGCCAACAGCGCGGCAGCGAAAAAAGAGCAGAAACGTCGCGATGCAGAATTTCGTAAGCAGACGGCGCCAATTCGCAAAACGCTGACACAATTAGAAAATAAAATGGATAAGTTAGGTGCTGCACTGGTCGAAGCTGAAGAACAATTGGCAGATAACTCACTGTATGAAGCCGAAAATAAAGCTAAACTTAACCAAGTGCTGGCTCTTCAAGCTTCTAGTAAGGCAGAGCTCGAAGAAATTGAAATGGAATGGATGTCTGCTCAGGAAGAACTGGAGCAGATGGAGCTAGAGTTTAATCAATGAGTAATCAACACGCTGAATACACACTCACCCTAGAACACCTTTGGCAGTTCAGTCTGCAATTTTATGGTGTGCGAGAAGTGAAAGAAGCGTGTTTATCATTACAGAACAATTATCACGGCAACGTGAACCTACTCCTGCTGCTCAGATGGCTCGATGAGCAGCAACTCATTTTCCAAGAAAAAGACTGGCCTCTGGTGCAAAGCTGTCTGGGCCGAAGCGAAACCTTACTGCACTCTTTTCGCGACTTACGTCGCCATCTTAAGTCTCAAGTCAATGACGCTTTATATCGTGAAACCTTGCAGTTTGAGCTGCAACTAGAAAAGCAGCAACAAGCGGATTTGGTGAACTGCATTAACTCGCTCACGCTGGTCAAAAATGATGGCGCCCCACTCACGCTGAGATACTGTCGTCAACTTGGTGGTGAGCATTTGCAACAGGCCTTTGCTATTCCGGTGCCAAACATTCAACCACCAAAACGCCCATAAATCTGTAGAATACCTATAATCTTTATAAAGGATTATATTAATAAGCTCTTCAACTGACACCGAAGAACCGCATAAGAGCAGTTAGGTATGACACAATTTTTCGCAGCCGCCGGGATCAAAAACCCGCATCTTCAAACGCTTTTACCGCGTTTTATTCGCAAAAAAGCGTTGTTTACGCCGATTTGGCAAACCCTCGATACATCCGATGGCGATTTTCTCGATCTCGCATGGAGCGAGGACCCAACCCAAGAACCTGCGCAAAAAAAGCCGATTTTTGTTTTATTTCATGGACTAGAAGGCTGCTTCTATAGCCCTTACGCCAATGGCCTAATGAATGCATTTGCTCAATCCGGATGGCTGTCGGTGATGATGCATTTCCGCGGTTGTAGCGGTAAGCCAAACAAGAAAGCTCGCGCCTATCATTCTGGTGAAGTGACTGACGCCCGCCACTTCTTAGAGCACCTTGAGCAACGCTTTCCTGATAACCCCAAAGTTGCGGTTGGTATTTCTCTTGGCGGTAACATGTTGGCGAATTATTTAGCCCAATACAAAGACCACCCCATTTTGAATGCGGCGACCATTATCTCAGCACCTTTAGACTTAGCAGCGTGTGCGAACCGTATTGAACAAGGCTTTTCGAAAGTGTATCGCCGTTACCTACTCTCTTCGCTCAAACGCAACGCATTGCAAAAACATCACTTGTTGCATGGCGAGCTCGCTTTGTCCTACAACTCAATAAAACGTGTCACACGATTGTATGAATTCGATGATTTGATCACGGCACCACTGCACGGTTTTAAAGACGCACAAGATTATTACGATCAATGTTCTGGCTTAAGTAAATTACAACAGATCACGCTACCGACACTGATCATTCACGCCAAAGACGATCCATTCATGACCGACGATGTGATCCCGAAATTTGTTCTGCCAGATAATATTGATTACCGTCTCTTTGAGCACGGTGGGCATGTTGGTTTCCTTACAGGTTCAGCGCTCAAGCCGAAATTTTGGTTGGAAGAAGCGCTGCCAGCGTATTACGAAAGTATTGCCGCAGATTACCTTTCTGCTGTATCCAAGCAGCGAAAGCAGTAAACTAGCCGCTCATCATAAAAGTTCGAGGTATTTATGATCATTCCATGGCAAGACATTGCGCCAGAAACATTGGAAAACTTAATTCGTGAATTCGTCTTACGTGAAGGCACGGATTACGGAACCGTCGAGGTTTCTTTGCAAGACAAAGTGGATCAAGTAAAAACTCAATTAGAAAAAGGCGAAGCGGTTATCGTATTCTCTGAACTGCACGAAACCGTCGATATTCAGGTAAAAACAAAATTTTAGACCCTTCACATTTTACCGTACCCCACTCAATGACAAGGCATTGTTACGTGCTATAGTGGGTTATCGACCGTGCAGTAGCAGCCTACTGCACATTACAGGTAAGTAATTTTCGACAAGGTTTGTCATGTCAGCTAAACACCCAATTATTGCGGTTACTGGTTCATCCGGTGCCGGCACGACCACTACATCTGAAGCCTTCCGTAAGATGTTCAATATGATGAACGTTAAACCCGCATGGGTTGAAGGCGACAGCTTCCATCGCTTTACTCGCCCTGAAATGGATATAGAAATCCGTAAAGCGCGCGAGCAAGGTCGACACATTAGCTACTTTGGCCCTCAAGCTAATGACTTTCCAGGATTGGAAGAGTTTTTCCGTAAATATGGTCACGATGGCGCAGGCAGCGTACGTCGCTACCTACACACCTTTGACGAGGCCGTACCTTATAATCAAATGCCTGGTACCTTCACACCGTGGCAAGACTTACCGGAGAACAGTGACGTTCTCTTCTATGAAGGCTTGCACGGCGGTGTTGTGGATGGCGATGTTAATGTTGCGCAGCATGTGGATTTCTTGATTGGTATGGTACCAATCGTAAACTTAGAGTGGATCCAAAAGTTTGTGCGTGATACTCGTGACCGCGGTCATTCACGAGAAGCAGTAATGGATTCTATCGTGCGCTCGATGGACGATTATCTTAACTACATCACTCCGCAATTTTCTCGCACTCATATTAACTTTCAGCGCGTCCCAACGGTCGATACCTCCAACCCCCTTAATGCGAAGGGTATCCCAAGCCTGGATGAGAGCTTTGTCGTAATTCGCTTGCGTGGGATAAAGAAAGTCGACTTCCCATATCTCCTGGCTATGATTGATGGCTCATTCATGTCACGCCACAACACGATTGTCGTGCCAGGCGGTAAGATGAGCTTTGCAATGGAGCTCATAGTTCGACCTATCCTACAACAGCTCATCGAAACAGGGAAAATTGGCTAAAAACCTGCCTGCGAAGATGTTTACTTTTCATACCGTGATCATGTGCACAGTTTTGCTTACAAAATCTCAATCATGGCACGATTAAAATCAAGAAATCGTTTTCGAAAAAGGATACTATTTCTTACCGAAACACAAGAGAGCTTGCAGCATATAAAAAGTGCTCTTATTCTAGTAGGCCTAATTCAGGCTTAGCTAAAATATGGATAGCGCAAGCGTACCCTGCAGAGGAAGTGAGATATTATGGTTCTAGGTAAACCTCAAACCGACCCAACATTAGAGTGGTTTCTTTCACACTGTCATATTCATAAGTACCCTTCAAAGAGCACGCTAATTCACGCGGGCGAAAAGGCAGAAACTTTGTACTACATCGTTAAAGGTTCTGTTGCGGTTCTTATCAAAGACGAAGAAGGTAAGGAGATGATCCTTTCTTACCTAAACCAAGGAGACTTTATTGGTGAACTTGGTCTATTCGAGGAAGACCAAGAGCGCACAGCTTGGGTTCGTGCTAAATCTCCTTGTGAAGTTGCTGAAATTTCTTTCAAGAAATTCCGTCAGCTTATCCAAGTAAACCCAGACATCCTAATGCGCCTTTCTGCGCAGATGGCTCGTCGTCTTCAAGTAACTAGCCAAAAAGTGGGTGACCTGGCGTTCCTAGACGTAACTGGTCGTATCGCTCAGACGCTTCTGAACCTTGCAAAACAACCAGACGCAATGACTCACCCAGACGGCATGCAAATCAAGATCACTCGTCAAGAAATCGGTCAAATCGTTGGCTGTTCTCGTGAGACAGTAGGTCGTATCTTGAAAATGTTAGAAGAGCAGAACTTAATCTCTGCGCACGGTAAAACTATCGTGGTTTACGGTACTCGTTAATCTCAAACCAGAGTGACGCGAACAAAATTATAAAAGCCACCAATGGCGACATTGGTGGCTTTTTATTTGTCTTGTAACCACATTGAGCTCAGAGCAACAAAAGACTAATGAGCAAGTTGGTTAGCCGAAAGGTTAACCCTAAAAGTTAGCCATTCGTACTTTCAAAGATTTTGTCCGCTGAAGCCGCCACAAAACCTGGGTACAGCTCACCGTTTTCCATCGGGTAGCGCTTAGCAAACTCGTAAAAGCCGCCAGGGATAATTTCAGTGCCTTCGCTAAAGCGAACCGCCACTTTATCCGCCATAGTCGATGATTGTTCTAGTAGCACCTCAGGAGTGCCCTTCACTTCCCCGCCGTTTTCATTAATGGTAAATCCGGCCGTACGTAAGTGATCGTTTACTTGCTTCACTTCTTCGTATTCATTGAGCTGGTTAACGCTCACCGTGAAGTGGTTTGCGCCGTAACCATGCGCCGCCAACCAAGATGCGTACTCACTTTCTTTAGCCAACGTTTGGTAGTCAGCAAAGCTTAAATCCCATAAGCGTCCACCATGTAAGAATGCGCTATCGTTCAGCTTGCCTGCATCGACTTGTGCCACCAGCTTTTTCACAATCTCTTGCAGCTCAGGTGAACACTCCTCAACTTTTAGCTCACTAATAAAGACTTTCGGTTGCTTCGGATCAGGGTGTTCATAGTGCTTAGCAACCAGCTTTTTACTTTCGAAAACGTAGTCACCACATGCCTGATAGCCAATGGCTACAAAAGGTTTAGCTAAGGTTTCGATACCAAGAGGCGCAATATTGAAGGTACGTAAAGCTATATGATCATTAATCAGAGGCTCATCTTCTTGAAGCAGCTGATGTACTTTCGCAGCAGAAGGGCAAAGACGTTGAATGTAATCTTGCCATAGCGATTCAAATAACACATCGGGCGTCATAACGACTCCTTGTTACGAGATGTAGAGTTAAAAGGTAAGCGGAAGTTGACTGCTCGTTCACAACGAAAAGTTGTCCAGAATAATGAACGAGCAGCCATCAACCTGTGACGGTAAATGCCAGTCAGTCAACACGCTTTTCCGAGTCTTTGCTCACTTTCCGTGTTCTGCCAACGATCACTACAACCCATACCTAAATGATTCGCCGGCAAGGTGAGCCGCAATACATGGTTGCGACTCTGTTATTAAAACTTATAGCGCCACACCTGGGCTTAATGTTGCAGGCAAGATAGTCTCTTGACCTTCCATTGATGCCATCGGGTACGCACAGTAGTCTGCTGCGTAATAAGCGCTTGGACGTAGGTTACCTGACGCACCAGGACCACCAAATGGCGCATCACCACTTGCACCAGTGAGCTGGCGGTTACGGTTCACGATCCCTGCACGAATATGGTCAACGAAGTATTCCCATTCTTGGTCGTCAGTTGAAACTAAACCAGCAGAGAGACCAAAGCGCGTGTCGTTCGCCAGTTCTACGGCTTTTTCTAGCCCTTCGTAACGCGCCACTTGCAGAAGTGGACCGAAGTACTCTTCATCTGGTAGCTCAGCAATGTTCGTTACATCAATAATGCCCGGAGAAACAAACGCCGCCTCTCCTGCTTTAGCTTCAATCAAGCTTTCACCACCAAGTGATTGAAGGTTCGCTTGTGCATCGAGAATGAACTTGGCTGCGGCAACGGAGATTTGCGGCCCCATAAATGGCGCAGGCTCTGCAAATGGTTGGTCTACGCGAATATTCTTCGTCGCTTCGACGAGCTTGGTGATAAGCGCATCGCCTTTCTCACCCAATGGCACATACAAACGACGAGCACACGTACAACGCTGCCCGGCACTGATAAACGCTGACTGGATGATGGTGTACACCGTGGCATCCAAATCACCGTATTTATCAGAGATCACCATCGGGTTATTACCACCCATTTCTAGTGCTAACATTTTGCCTGGTTGACCCGCAAATTGACGGTGCAATACATGCCCCGTGTTCGCGCTGCCCGTGAACAGTACGCCATCAATGCCTTTCGCATTAGCAAGCGCAATACCGGTTTCTTTCGCACCTTGGACAAGGTTGATCACGCCTTTCGGCAGACCTACTTCTTCCCAAAGTTTCATAGCTAGCTCGCCAGTCCAAGGCGTTTGCTCGGATGGCTTGAACACAACGGTGTTACCCGCTAGTAACGCAGGCACAATGTGACCATTTGGTAGGTGACCAGGGAAGTTATATGGGCCAAATACCGCCATCACGCCCAGTGGGCGATGACGTAACACAATTTGGTTGCCCGCCGCTTCACGGCTCGCTTCACCAGTGCGGTCATGGTAAGCACGAATAGAGATTGCAATTTTACCTGCCATTGCCGCTGCTTCAGTGCGCGTTTCCCAAATTGGCTTACCAGTTTCTTTGGCAATGACTTCAGCGATTTTCTCGCTGTTCTCTTTTACTTTCTCAGCAAAAGCCAACACGATCGCTTCACGCTCTGCAAATGGGCGTTTTTTCCAGTCAATAAACGCTTCACGCGCTGCAGATACCGCTTGATTCACCTGCTCTGCCGTTGCACCGTTGCCTTGCCAGATCACTTCTTGGTTGTAAGGTGACAGAGACGTAAATGCTTCACCCTGACCTTGTACCCATTCACCTGCAATCCAATGTGTCATTGTTTCTATCCTTAAATTCTGTCGTCTGTTACTGCGGAAGAAGGCGAACAAAATCCCCTTCCTCAACCAAAAGTGCATCCGCAACGTCTGGTGCGATCATGACGCTTTGTGTTTCAGCGTCATACGCCGCTTTGGTGACTGCTGCGCGGAAGTTTTCGAACGATGAGTTGCACATCAAGAAGTCTTGCGTACTGCTATGTTGTGCAATTTTCACTTGCGCACGGAACGAGTGACGTACCGATTCAATATTGCGTAAGTCACATTCAACGGTTGGACCCGCATCGAAAATATCCACGTAGCCACGGTTAGTGAAGCCTTCACGCTCAAGCAGCTTTAATGCTGGGCGAGTATTGTCATGCACTTGACCAATGACCGCTTGCGCTTCTGGACTCAACAGGTTGATGTAAATAGGCAGCTTCGGCATTAAGTCAGCAATAAAGCCTTTCTTGCCGATACCTGTGAGGTAATCCGCAAGCGTGAAATCGATGGAGAAGAAATGCTCTTGTAACCATTGCCAGAACGGCGAGTTGCCTTCGTCGTCTGAAACACCACGCATCTCCGCAAAGATCGTTTCAGAGAAACGTTCTGGGTGCTCAGCCATCATGAGGAAACGACACTTCGACATTAGACGACCATTCAGACCTTGGCGGAATTTCTCACGCAAGAACAAGGTACAAATTTCGCTGTTACCCGTGTAGTTATTACCAAAAGTAAGCAGTTTGACGACATTATTGACGCCAAGCTTTGGTGACGAGTGCACCACTTTACTAATGTGATACGAGTAAAATGGGACATCCCAACCGATAGATGCTTCGATTCCGGTGGTACCCGCAACCTCACCCGTTTCAGAGTCAAAGCCGACCATCAAATAGCCTTCATCACCTGGTTCTGCCACATCTGGCTTACCAAAGCTGTACTCTGAGTGTTTGATTCGATTGGTTAACAGTTCTTCGTTAACCGGTAGAGATGTAAATCCGTGACCAGACTCCACCGCACAAGTGTGCAGCGCGTCATAATCCGACATCGCGATAGGGCGAACTACTAGCATCAATACTCCCTCCAGATGCAAGAAGATCCTAACTATATTGTAGGAACAATTCCCCCATCAGAGATCCTTGACGGGGGTGTCTGCGTTGACGTTGAAACTGATATCGCGCTTAAACTAAAGTCGCGATCGCTTTATCCAGTTTCGCCAAGCCTTCTTCAATTTCTTGTTGTGTGATAACGAGTGATGGTGTGAAACGTACGACATTGGCACCCGCAACCAATACCATTAGACCTTGTTTGCCCGCAGCGACGAGAACATCACGTGCGCGGCCTTGCCATTCTTCATTCAGTGCAGCGCCAAGCAAGAGACCTTGACCGCGCACTTCTGAGAAGATGTTGTACTTAGCATTGATCTTCTCTAGACCTTCGCGGAACATCGCTTCGCGTTCTAGCACACCAGCCAACACTTCAGGCTTAGTAACTTCGTTCACAACTGCTTCTGCTACAGCACACGCGAGTGGGTTACCGCCGTATGTTGAACCGTGCGTACCGACTTTCATGTGCTCTGCTAATTTTGCAGTAGTCAGCATTGCACCGATTGGGAAACCACCACCGAGTGATTTCGCGGTGCTTAGAATATCAGGTGTAATACCTAAACCTTGGTAAGCGTAGAAGTTACCTGTACGACCATTACCGGTTTGCACTTCATCGAAGATCAGTAGCGCGTTGTGTTTGTCACACAGCTCACGTACTGCTTGAGCAAACTCAGGCGTTGGTGGCACGATACCGCCTTCACCTTGTAGCGGCTCCATCATCACCGCACATGTGCGATCAGACATGTGTGCCTGTAGTGCTTCGATATCATTGTAAGGTAAGTGGGTAACGTCACCAGGCTTAGGACCAAACCCGTCAGAGTAAGCCGCTTGACCACCAACCGTTACGGTGAAGAACGTACGACCGTGGAAACCTTGTTTGAATGCGATAATTTCTGATTTCTCAGCACCATGTACGTCAGCAGCGTAACGACGTGCCAGCTTAAGTGCCGCTTCGTTCGCTTCTGCGCCAGAGTTAGCAAAGAATACGCGCTCAGCAAAGCTCACTTCTGTTAGCTTTTTCGCCAGACGAAGTGCTGGTTCGTTCGTCATCACGTTACTTAAGTGCCAAAGCTTGTTAGCTTGCTCTGTTAATGCGTTTACCATTACTGGATGACAATGGCCAAGACAGCTCACTGCAATACCACCAGCAAAGTCGATATATTCATTACCTTCCTGATCCCAAACACGTGAACCTTCACCTTTAACAGGGATCATTTCCATCGGGTTATAGCAAGGTACCATTACCTCATCGAATAAACCGCGCTCTACTTTAATTTCCGTTGTCATTGCACATTCCTTCTTGATACCGCATGCGTAGCAGATAAGCGAATTTAACCGGCTCTCTTTGCCAGCAAATAATGTTTTGCATTTAAGCTATTGCGGCATTGTATTTACATTTAATTAACCATTTCAATAGTGATTTATTCTTTTCGTTCTCGAAAGCAACTTCCATTAATCACTGCTTATGACTATTTATGCATCAAGAAAGTAAAATAGAGAAGCGATTTTTTATAAATGTTATGTAATACAGGGGATAGAAGGTTTAAAAAGACATGAATAGACAAAGAGGCCAGAATGAACCGCATAGTTTTGCAATCCACTCACCTCGGCAAAAAGATGAATGATTTGTTAAGAAAAGTGATCGCGATCAGATCGCTTTACGTGCTAAAAAGTTCGCGAGCAACTCGTGACCTTGCTCTGTTTTGATCGATTCTGGGTGAAACTGCACTGCGTCAATTGGCAGAGTTTTATGTTGGTAACCCATGATTTCGTCCATACTTCCATCCGGCAGCTCAGTCCATGCGGTCAGTTCAAACACATCGGGTAACGTACCGTTTTTCACCACGAGAGAGTGATAACGGGTTACGGTGAGTGGGTTATTCAGGTTTTTAAACACACTGCGACCATTGTGACGAATAGGTGACGTTTTCCCATGCATCACTTGTCGGGCGCGCACGACTTCCCCACCAAACACTTGCGCTATCGCTTGATGACCAAGGCAAACACCCAATATTGGAAGCTTACCAGCGAAGTATTCTATAGCTTGTAGAGAGATACCTGCCTCGTTTGGCGTACACGGTCCAGGTGAGATCACCAAGTGAGTTGGGTTCAACGCTTCAATCCCTTGAATGTCGATTTCATCGTTACGCACGACTTTTACACTAGCGCCAAGCTCGCAAAAGTATTGGTAGAGGTTGTAAGTGAAAGAATCGTAGTTATCGATGATCAACAACATAGAGTGTCAGCTGCTCCAATCCGTTTAGGCAAGACTTAAGAGATGATTGTCTGGTTTGCGACAATTAAGGGCGGTATTTTGCAACACCAAACTAGAAAGGCAAGTCTTTGTGCAATAAAAAGGCCAGCATCGGCTGGCCTTTGGTCTTTACAGCTGTATTTTAGGAGACAACAAGCTTAGTTGCGGCGACGTAGTAAGCCAAGTCCAAGCATCGCGAGTAGCGCGCCAAAACCAAACGAACCACCATCTGAGTCCTTCGAACCTTCTGCACCCGTTTCAGTTTGCGTCATTGAGACATCACGAACAGAGCTAAACTTAACGACGTTGCCTGTCGAGTCTGTCACTTTCTCTTCTAACTGGTAATTACCTTGTTCTGGCGCTTGTTCAAACTCAATATTCACGCTGCGTGCGTCAATGTCAGTTTGAGTCAAGGTTTGGCTAGCCGAGTAAACTTTTGCATCACTGCTTGTCGCGGCCGCTTGTGTGGATGCTGTTAAGTTCACTGTCACAATATCGCCCGCAACCGCAGTTGGTGGTAGACGTACATCAATAGCTAAGTTTTCACCCGCTTTCGGTAAATCGATATCATCATCTGGCAAATCAATAGCAATAATCACTGGATCATGATCAGACGCTGAGAACGCATCTTTATACTTCGGCATGTCACCCGTGTATTTGCTGCTGTATTCAAACAAGTTACTTTCTAGGGAGTTGATGTGCCAATCTTCAATCGCCACCACTTTTTGCGCTAAACTGCTGCTTGCCAATGCATGGTCCAAGTTCCCCAACTCACCTGAATAGGTGTACGAGAACGTATCAGCGCCATGCAGCAAGGTGTTTAAATTGTGCAGACCGTAGCCTTTTTCAATCTTGGTTTTCTCTACTTGAAGCTCACCGCCACCAATGGTTGTGTAAGCGGCAGTGTAGATATCACGGCCGTATTTCTCTTGTGAGTAATCAGTGAGGGTCAGTAACGGATCTTCTTTGCCGTAAGCGTTCAAATCGCCCATAACGAGCACATCGCCATCAATATCTTTCAGCGCTTCACCAACGACTTTCGCAGCAGAAACACGGAAGTTGTTGCAGTTGCCTTGCAGATCCGCGGGTTCTGAGTCTTCTACACCAGCAATCCACTCTTCAATACATTCAGAACCTTTCGATTTAAAGTGGTTCACGACCACTGAAAGATCTTCGCCAGTCTCTTTCACTGTAAAGGTCTGTAATAAGCTATGGCGTTGATATTTGTCGTAAGCAGGGTTACTTTCAGTGCCCTCTTTACGAGTAATTGTGTTTTCTGCAATGTGTTGCTCTGGCGTCACAATGACTTTTGCTGCTTCTTTTGGTGTTACTGCGTTAGCACGATATAAGATCGCCACCATGATCGCATCACTGCCAAAGTATTCCTCTTGGTATTTGTCTTGCTCTTCGATTTCGACATACGTGTAATGATCTTCCACGTCATCAATCTCAGCGTTTAAAGCATCAACCAAGTTTTGGATAGCGCTACCATCACCAAAGCCGTTATTTTCCACTTCCATCAAGCCAATGATGTCCGCGTCCATCTTATTCATTGCTGAAACGATTTTCGCTTGCTGGATCAAGAACTCATCAAGGTTTGTCGCGCCACGATTTTGCCCGGTTGGGTTGTCGTGCCCGCTGTCAGCAACTGAAGTGAAGTAGTTAAGAACGTTGAAGCTCGCTACTCGTAAATCAGAATCGGCTATGGCTGGCGCCGCTTTACGCGCAACGTCAAAGTCATCACCTGACGTGACAAAGTTGCTGCTATCAACTTCATTGGTCGCAATTAGGCGGTACTCGTTGTAGCTGTAAGCCACAACACCTTGCAGGCCTTCGACACGAGAGCCTAGGCGAATGTGCTGCTCTGAAGAGCCATTTTGGTCAAGATCTTGTGCAAACGTTGGGAAATATGGGATTTGACCATTTGGCGCTTTGCTATCCGATTCCAAGTAAATACGGTTGGCCGCATTCTCTTTGGCAAGGGCAACCGCAGCGTCACTCTCTGCTGCATGCAATTGAGTCGGCTTAAACAACGGTGCTTCATGAGACAACATCATGTTGTTGCGTCGAGAGTCATAATCGTAAGAAAAGTTACGAGTAACGAAAAGTTCGCTAGCCGAGCTGAGCTCAACTTGCATACCTTCATGACGCTCTAGTGCATCACGTAGTGTTTCCCCTTCCTTAATCGTTAACGGAGTAACCAAAGAGGCGTTTGATGTGCCTGTTTTTACATAACTGTTTGCATCAGAAGAAAGCTGAGTGTTGCTGTAGTACTCTTGTACTTTCCCTTTCACACAAACAACATCACCAGCTTTCAGCTCTGTATCGGCAACATCGGTGTGAATAAACAAACCTTCAGATGTCTTGTCGTTGCCATCATTCTCAAGTGCTTGCAGGTAGAAGCCTTTAGTTAAGCCTGTTGTTACAGCACTGACCACACCAGTTACGAAGTGATCTTCGGTCGTGATGTAAGGGTAGCCATCAATAAATGGAGAAGAAGCACCTTCACCTTGAATCTCTTGGATGGTGGTAAAGGCTGGTTCTTGTCCATCTACTTCACAAGCAAATGGCGCAGGTGGCTCAGTTGTATTTAATTCTCCTAAACCATCAATATTATCTTTAGGTAAGGCTGTCCACTGAGTGGATTGGTAGGTAGTTGAAGGTGTAAGCGCATCACTGTTACGAACTAACGTGGTGTCTTTAGCGAAATCCACGTCCCCCATCACACCTAATATATCGTGCACTTCCCCATCTTTAAGAAGTGCCAACGGATCGTCGCCGTTAAAGTTCGCTACATTTTTATCAGTGTAATCCGCAACCGCCTTTATTGCTTCGCTCGCATCGCCATGAGCAAGCACATACACTTGCTTCGCTTGTAACGTTACGTCACTAAGATCAAGAGTGCTGCCCCACGAGCCGCCACCATTCGAAGATTTTGCTAATTCATAGCCTGTGAGTGTCACCGCAGTATCACCTGTATTGGCGATCTCGACCGCTTTATTATAAGCGCCGCCTTCCACATACTGGGAAATAATAATCTCTGCGTTCGCGTTTGCGCTAAGTGCACTGGCGATGGTTAGTGCGAGTATTGAGGGTTTGATTAACGTGTCCATTGTCATACCTGATATTTATGTAAATGCAAACTTAGCTCTGATCAGAGCCTACCATTTGCGTCTACTATCAGGTTTATTTATGAAATAAATAAGAATGAGCAATTAAAGCCGTGAAATGAATCACATGTGAATGTAAGAAAATATGCCAGAACATCCCATTCAAACATTTTTTGTAATAAATACAGGACGCTATTGATAAACAAATCAAAATTTAGATTAATTACTCAGTTTATTTTTTCACTTCATGTTAAGGAGTAGAAAATACATCGCTCGTGAAGTGGCTTATTAACCAAGCTCACTTTGTTATAAATGAAAATATAATTAATCACTAATTTAGAAAGCTGTGATTTTCATTTTTATAGCCATGTCTAAACTTAAGTCACCTATTATTCGCTTGGCTTTTTCTTACACATGACCCTTATACTTCAAAATTTTCATCATTTGCTCAATAACTTCTCCTTATTCACTAGCCAAATTCATACACAAAAGATATAACACCTGCGCGAGACATTAAGATCTCATTAGCAGTAAACCCAGGAACGATAAATGAAAAAAATTCAACGCAGTGTGCTAGCTCTCTTCTTACTTGGCTTGATAACGGGATGTCAATTGACCGCCAGTGAGCCACTTCAACCTACCGCGAATCAAAACATCATCGAATCAGCCAAAAATGAGCTGGATGGAATTGAAGAGTTAGAGGTCAGTGACGAGGGTGTTATTACTTTTACCCAGCGTCTAAGAACACCAGGAACCTACTGGATCCCAGCAAGAATTAAAGAACTTAGCTACGATATATCATGCGTGCAGCTCAGTTACTTCATTGATAGAGGCATGGTGGTGAAGTCCGCCTTTTTAGGTGCTCGAGGACGTGTTGAATATTACGATATGGAACGTTGCATGAAAGACACGCCATTCCAGTAAAAAGTATAAAAAAAGCTCCACCAACGTGGAGCTTTTTGTAATCTATTCTTAGCGACTATGGGCGAGCGACAAAGCCTACCGCTTTGTATGCTTTCTTCAGCGTTTCAGCAGCGCGAGCCGATGCTTTTTCTGCACCTTGCTGCATTACCTCATCCATGTAAGCACGATCAGCGCGAATACGATGGTATTCTGCTTGAATTGGCTCCAGCATTGCTACAACCGCCTCGCCAACATCTTTCTTAAATGGACCATACATTTCTACGCCTTTGTACTTGGCTTCGATATCTTCAAAGCTCATTCCTGTCGCCGCAGAGTAAAGTCCCATTAGGTTCGCGATACCCGCTTTGTTCTCGATATCATGGCGAATGCTTGGTGGGGTTTCGGTGTCTGTTTGCGCCTTGTTGATCTTCTTGATGATCGACTTTGGCTCTTCAAGCAGAGTAATCACGTTCTTACGGTTGTCATCTGACTTCGACATTTTCTTCGTCGCGTCTTGAAGACTCATCACACGTGCATTGACTGTTGGAATGTACGGCTCAGGAACGGTAAAAATCGGACTCTCTGGTGAGTAGATGTTGTTAAAACGCGTTGCGATATCACGCGCTAACTCAAGGTGCTGTTTCTGGTCGCTACCAACTGGTACTTGGTGTGCGCCGTAAAGCAAAATATCTGCTGCCATCAACACAGGGTAATCAAACAGACCCACGTTTACGTCATTCGCGTAACGTGCCGATTTGTCTTTAAACTGAGTCATACGGCTCAGCTCACCCATTTGCGTGTAACAGTTAAGAAGCCAACCAAGTTGAGCATGCTCTGGTACGTGTGACTGAACAAATAGCGTGCTCTTCTTCGGATCAACACCAACTGCCAGACAAATTGCCAGTGCGTCTAATGTCGCTTCATGCAGTGCTTTAGGATCCTGACGAACCGTAATCGCATGAAGGTCTACTACACAGTATTGGCAATCATAATCGTCTTGCATCTGCTGCCATTGACGTAGAGCACCCAAGTAGTTACCGATACTTAGTTCACCTGACGGTTGAACACCACTCAATACAATGGGTTTGCTCATTAGAATGATTCCTTTGACTTCTTAATCTAATTAAAATGAAAAACCGTGCGGCTTTTAGCGCACGGTTTACTCAGTGTACTCATTAACAAGTATTTTGGAAGATCTTTTGTTGCCGTTATGCAGAAACAGCGACGACTTCCAGTAATTCCGCGAGGCGGTTCGCCACTACGTCAGGGTTCGAAGCTGAAATGGGCTCGCCGTGGTTATAACCGTAAGTTAAACCAAATGAAGCACAACCCGCATTTTTCGCCGCCAAGATATCGTTTTTCGAATCCCCAACCATCAGCATCTCTGCTGGTTTTACCTGGTGCTTTTCCATTAGCCAGTTCAGCGCCACCGGGTTTGGTTTTTTCTCTGGAAACGCGTCACCACCTAATACGTCTACGAAGTACTTGGCGATGTCATGCTGCTCTAGAATTTCTGGTACGAATTTCGAGGGCTTGTTCGTCACAATCGCCATCGTAAAACCAGCTTGGTGTAGCTCTTCAAGCGTCTCTTTTACTGTTGGGTAAAGGTGACTTAGCTTATGGCCGCTTTGCTTGTAGTATTCATCAAACAGCTCACGCGCTTTAGCACGCAGCTCATCACTCAAATCACTGCTGATGGTCATGCTTTGGCTTAATGCACGTCCAATCAATATATCTGCACCATTACCAACGTAATCACGCACCTGCTCTTCTGATACAGAAGGATAGCCTAACGCCTGAACTGCTTGATCGGCCGCTACGGCAAGATCTGGCACGCTATCAAGCAGTGTTCCATCCAGATCAAAAGCAATCAATTTAATATCTTGTTGGGTCATAAATTCCCTAGCTAAAATAACACAGGATGGTTCCCCATCCTGTGTGCTTAATCTTGATGTCACTCAGTGTCACACTCAGCGACGCTTAGTGTGCTCGCCTTATTTTGGGGCAGCCAAACGCTGACGAACCGCTTCAAACAAACAGATACCAGAAGCCACTGATACGTTCAAGCTTGATACACTGCCCGCCATAGGGATCTTAATTAAATCATCGCAGGTTTCGCGAGTAAGACGACGCATACCATCACCTTCAGCACCCATCACGATAGCAAGAGGACCAGTAAGCTTAGCTTGATAAATGTCGTGCGTAGCTTCACCAGCCGTACCCACAAACCAAATACCTTTTTCCTGTAGCGTACGCATTGTACGTGCAAGGTTGGTTACACGAATCAAAGGCACAACCTCTGCAGCGCCACATGCTACTTTACTTACCGTGGCATTCATTGGTGCAGAACGATCTTTCGGTACGATGATCGCCGCAGCGCCTGCCGCATCTGCGTTACGCAAACACGCACCAAGGTTGTGCGGGTCCGTCACACCATCCAGCACTAACAGTAGCGGTGATTCATGCTGCGCTAAGATGTCATCAATGTCGTTCTCGTTCAGCTGTTTTGCTGGTTTTACGCGAGCAATGATGCCTTGGTGATTTGCACCACGCGCTTTATCATCCAGAGTTTTACGCGTCATTTGTTGAATAGAGACACCACAAACCTGAAGATCATTTAGGATTGGCATCAGGCGATCATCTTGACGACCTTTTAAAACGTATGCCTCGATAAAACGCTCTGGTTCGCGCTCCAATACCGCTTTCACTGCGTGAATGCCGTAGATAAATTCGTTACTCATTGTTTAACCTGTTGTTCGGGTCGTATTGCCTGCGCCAGCCGAGTTTGAACTGAGCTGGCGCTTCAGCCTACTACGCTTCTTTTTTAGTGCGCTTGGTTTTCTTCGGCTTACTGTGTGGCTTTTTTTTACGTGCTTTTTTCACTTTAGGCTTCTTTTTGCCTTCGGCGTCATCACGTTTGGGGCCATTGCGCTTACTCACTGCGCCCGTTTCTTCTGGACGCTTAGTTGGCTCTATCGCAGGAACTGCGCGAGGCGCGCCACCTTCTTTCGATGAAGAGCGAGTCGCAGCGCGTTTTTTATCTTTCGCTTTGCGTTTTGCTTCCGCTGCGCGTTTCTTCGCAGTCTTACCTTCACCGCGTAGCTTACGACTTGTTTCGACCAATTCAAAGTCAATTTGCTTATCATCGAGGTTAACAGCCAGTACTTTTACTTTTACTGCATCACCTAAGCGATAGATGTTACCGAAACTTTCACCAATAAGTCGTTGACCAATCGGGTCAAATTGATAGTAGTCGTTCGCAAGGGTAGAAATATGCACCAAACCATCGATGTGCAAATCCGTTAAACGTACAAAGAAGCCAAAGCTAGTGACATTAGCAATCACACCGTCTAGCTCATCACCGACGTGGTCTTGCATATATTCACACTTCAGCCAATCCGCAACATCACGTGTGGCATCGTCCGCACGGCGCTCTGTCATCGAACATTGTTCACCGTAAAAGTCCATATCATCGAACGAGTAATGGTAGCCACCCGTTGGTGTCCAGCGATCTTGATTACGACCTTCTTCTTTCGCAATCAGATACTTGATTGCACGGTGAAGTAACAGGTCAGGGTAACGACGAATTGGCGACGTAAAGTGCGCATAGCGTTTCAGTGCTAATCCAAAGTGCCCCGCGTTATCTGCGTTGTATACCGCTTGCTTCATTGAGCGCAGCAGCATGGTTTGAATCAACTCTTGATCTTGACGCCCAGAGATTTGACGTGCGAGATCAGCATAGTCCGTTGGTGAAGGCTCTAGACCACCTTTTAGCTCAAGACCAAGTTCACTTAAGAAGTCACGGAAACCTTGCAGGCGTAATTCACCTGGAGATTCGTGGATACGATAGAGCGCAGGCTCTTTCGCTTTTTCTACCAGCGATGCCGAAGCAATGTTGGCTAAAATCATACATTCTTCGATGATCTTGTGCGCGTCATTACGAATTACTGGCTCAATGCTTTCGATTTTACGTTCCGCATTGAAGATAAATTTGGTTTCAACGGTTTCAAATTCGATTGCACCGCGTTGATCTCGTGCTTCTTTCAGCACTTTGTACATCTTATGCAGCTCTTCTAGATGAGAAACAAGCGGCTGGTAACGCTCACGTAGTTCCTCATCTCCTTCTAAAATCGCGCTCACTTTGCTGTAAGTGAGGCGAGCGTGCGAGTTCATCACCGCCTCGTAATGCTTGTAACCAGACAGCTTACCAGTATCGGAAATGGTCATTTCGCACACCATACACAAGCGATCTACTTGCGGGTTAAGCGAACATAGGCCGTTCGACAGCACTTCCGGTAGCATTGGCACTACTTGCGAAGGGAAGTACACCGAGTTACCACGGTTGATGGCTTCTTTATCCAGCGCAGAGTCAGGACGAACGTAGTAACTGACGTCAGCAATCGCTACCCATAAACGCCAACCACCTTCTTTGTTCTTCTCACAGTAAACAGCATCATCAAAGTCTCGTGCGTCTTCGCCGTCAATGGTCACAAGTGGTAACTCACGTAGATCCACACGACCAACTTTGGCTTCTTCTGGTACTTCTTCGCCTAAGTTTTCGATTTGTTTATCGACGGCCTCTGGCCACTCGTGAGGAATTTGGTGTGTACGAATCGCAATTTGCGTTTCCATACCTGGTGCCATATTTTCACCAAGTACTTCAACCACTTTACCCATCATGCCACGTGAGCGTGAGCCACGATCAGTAATTTCAATCACGACCACGTTACCCATGCGTGCACCCGCTTTGTGCTCATTTGGGATCAGAATATCTTGGCTGATACGCGAGTCATCAGGGACAACATAGGAATAACCATATTCGAGGAAGAAACGACCGACGATTTGAGCATTACGCTCCTCTAACACTCGAACCAAGCGCCCTTCACGACGACCGCGCTTGCTGTTGTCTGTAGGTTGCACTAAAACAAAGTCACCGTGGATGATGTTCTTCATTTGATGGTGCGGTAACAGAATATCATCATCCTTGCCGACGCTGCCTTCTGGACGCACCCAACCGTGGCCATCACGATGACCAATCACGTAACCTTTCACCATTTCAAGTTTTTCAGGCAATGCGTAGCACTGACGGCGGGTAAACACCAGTTGACCATCTCGCTCCATCGCACGTAGCCGACGACGCAACCCTTCGTATTGCTCTTCGCCCTCAAGCTTTAGTGCCTCAAACAAGTCATTGCGATTCATTGGAACGCCCGCTTGCTCTAGAAACTCGATGATAAACTCTCGGCTTGGAATTGGATTTTCGTAATTTTTGGATTCACGATCTGCAAAAGGATCGTTTGGAATATTGTCTGACATAGGCACGCCTATCTAGCAAGGAAGGTATATGGCTAGTATATCTGAGTCTCTCGATAAGCTACAGAATTGCTTTGAAAAAAGAATGATCGAGATCGACTCTAGACGTGCAAATGAGTTAAGGACGAGCCAGTAAGATCAACAACTCAGAATTGTCGCTAAGCAAGGATTCGATCGTGCAATCATCCAGCTCCGCCAAGAAGGCACTTTTTGCTTTTGCCAATTTATCTTTGAGGCGACAGGCAGGGGTAATATGGCAAAAATCTACGCCGCAATTGACCAAATCTAACGGCTCTAAATCTCGCACGACACCACCTACTGTGATTTCAGAAGCAGGTTTCATCAGCCGAATACCACCGTTTTTTCCACGCACGGTGTGGACATAACCTAGTTGCCCTAAACGGTTGATAACTTTGACCATATGGTTACGTGACACACCAAATAAATCCGTCACTTCAGTGATATTAGTTAACTCATCTTCCGGCAACGAAGCCAAGAAAATTAAGGTTCTCAACGCATAATCAGTAAAGCTCGTTAACTGCATATTCTCTCCCAAAGTGCGACTCAATAACTCGCTGGTGACACTAAAACGCCAAACTTGAGCTATCGATAAAAGTGTAAATCTTTTCTTGATCGAAAGATACATTTGAGATACAACTCTAAACATGCATTATAAATACAACTTAAAGTAGGAAGCCCATATGCTCAGCAATCAAACCATCGAGATCGTCAAAGCGACCGCACCACTTATCGCCGAAACGGGACCAAAACTGACCGCGCACTTTTATGAACGTATGTTTACTCATAACCCTGAGTTGAAAGATATTTTTAACATGAGTAACCAGCGTAACGGCGATCAGCGTGAAGCGCTATTCAACGCCATCTGCGCCTATGCTGCCAATATTGAAAATTTGCCAGCTCTACTTGGCGCAGTAGAAAAAATTGCGCATAAACACACGAGCTTTTTGATCACAGAAGATCAGTACCAAATCGTTGGTAAACATCTACTTGCGACGATTGATGAGTTGTTTAATCCAGGTCTGGAAGTGTTGGATGCTTGGGCTGAGGCTTACGGCGTACTTGCGAATGTATTTATTCAGCGCGAAGAACAAATTTACCAACAAAATGAAGCTTTGGAAGGCGGCTGGCGCGGTCTACGCGAATTTGAATTAGTCGATAAAAAGATTGAGAGCGAACACATTTGCAGCTTTGTGTTCAAGCCAACCGATGGCCAAAAAGTGGCACCGTATAAACCGGGACAATATCTTGGCATCTATATCAACAGTGACCAGTTAGAAAACCAAGAAATTCGCCAATATAGCCTATCTTCTGCGGTCCAAGAGAACACTTACCGTATCTCGGTAAAACGTGAAGAAGGCGGAAAAGTATCGAACTTCCTGCACGATAGCCTGAACATTGGCGAAAAAGTGCAGCTTGCCGCCCCTGCCGGTGATTTCTTTATGGATGCCGAACCACAAACACCCGTTGTTCTAATTTCTGCAGGTGTAGGACTGACGCCAACGCTGTCCATGCTAGAAAGTCTCTCAGCACATCAAGCACCTGTAACTTGGGTTCATGCAACAGAAAATGGTCAACATCATGCTTTCAAGCAACACGTGAACCAGCTCGTTGCAGAAAAAGAAAACATGAACGCGCTCGTTTGGTATAACCACCCAACGGCAGAAGACAAGCTAGGTGAAGACTTCCACTTCACGGGTTTTGTCAATCTGTATGAAATTGAAGCCGCATTAAAGCAAGATAACGTGCAGGTGTACTTCTGTGGCCCTGTCGGGTTCATGCAGCACGTAGCGAAACAACTATTAGAACTTGGCGTACCACAAGAGCAATTCCATTACGAATGCTTCGGTCCACACAAAGTCGTTTAATCGCTCAAGATTACTCTTCGGGAAAACAACAAAGCCCACATTATGTGGGCTTTGTTGTATGAAGTTGTTTGCCTTGATAGGACGTTACCAAAAGGTATCTCGCCGTTTAGCTCGAGCAATAACGTTTTGTGGCATGCGCTGCTCAAGGCCATTTCTCAATACAGTGATACGCTTATGCTGCCGCTTATCTGCTGTGACAGAGTTATATAACCAACGATACGCATCTTCGTAATCAAGTGGGCTGCCGTAATCACGCAGGAGCAACTCGGCTAAATGAATACGCGCATTTAGGTTTCCCATTGATGCAGCTTCTCGCAAGTAAGGAATTGCTCGTTCTTTATCTTGCTGCACTAAAGTGCCACGCGAATAATATCGACCAATTTGCTCTAGCGCGGCAGGTAATCCCTGATGTGCTGCATTTTCGATGTAGTAAAGGCCCAGTTCGACATCTTGCTCGACACACACACCCCACGCCAACATGTCGCCGTACAGAAATTCATAAGCGGGCAAGTTAATTCGAGTCGCACGAGCAACGATATCCTCCACCAGCTGGCAGTTATCAGCGCGCACACGTTGTAAGTGCTTATTTTGCTCAATAAGCTTTATCAGCTCTGCTTCGGTGTAGATAGGAACTGGCGCCCCCACATCAGCAACATTGGCTTTCGCTGTGGTAGCTACCAAGGTCAATAACAGTGAAGCAGCCACTGTTCGTAACTTCATAAACGTACTCTTTAAGGTATCTAAGAAACCAAAGATCGATGAAGGATCTCCTCTGCTTGATAACCTTATCGGCAAAAACCAGCTAAGCTTTAGACAATTTTTGCCTCTGACTTAAACTCAGCGGCAAAAATTTGCCATATGAGAATCACTGCCGTTTTTTGTTCAGATACAAAAAAGCCGACCAGAAGGTCGGCTTTTGCAATCTTTAACGACTATCAATTAAGCTTCGAATGGATGAACCTTGATGATAGTTTCGTTACGGTCAGGACCTGTTGAAATGATATCTACAGGCACACCTGTTAGCTCTTCAATACGCTTGATGTAGTTAAGAGCCGCTTGTGGTAGATCTTCTAGCGCTTTAGCACCGAATGTGTTCTCAGACCAACCAGGCATAGTTTCGTAGATTGGCGTCGCTTTTTCGAATGCTTCAGCAGCCATCGGAGAAACTTCTAGCACAGAGCCATCTTCCATCTTGTAACCAGTACAGATTTTTAGCTCTTCTAGACCATCTAGTACGTCTAGTTTAGTTAGACAGAAACCAGATACAGAGTTGATTTGGATTGCACGACGCATAGCAACAGCATCGAACCAACCAGTACGACGTAGACGACCAGTTGTCGCACCGAACTCGTGGCCAACTTCACCTAAATGCTTACCAATTGGATCTTGCTTATCTAGACCGTCGTATAGTTCAGTCGGGAATGGACCTGCACCAACGCGAGTACAGTACGCTTTCGCGATACCCAAGATGTAACCGATGTGACGAGGACCAAAACCTGAACCTGCAGCAACACCACCAGCAGTCGTGTTAGAAGACGTTACGTATGGGTAAGTACCGTGGTCGATATCAAGTAGCGTACCTTGTGCACCTTCGAACATGATCTTATCGCCGCGCTTACGTGCTGCGTCTAGTTCGTCAGTTACGTCGATAACCATTGAAGTAAGTAGCTCTGCGTAGCCTTTTGCTTCTTCAAGCACAGCTTCGTAGCTTACTGGTTCCGCTTTGTAGAAGTTAACGAGTTGGAAGTTATGGAACTCCATGACTTCTTTTAGCTTCTCAGCGAACGATTCCATATCGAATAGGTCGCCAACGCGTAGACCGCGACGAGCAACTTTATCTTCGTATGCTGGACCGATACCACGACCTGTTGTACCGATAGCTTTTTTACCGCGAGCGATTTCGCGAGCTTGGTCCATTGCAACGTGGTAAGGAAGAATTAGCGGACATGCTTCAGAAATGAAAAGACGCTCGCGTACTGGAATACCGCGCTCTTCAAGAGGTTTCATTTCTTTAAGTAGAGCTTCAGGTGATAGTACAACACCGTTACCGATAACACATTTTACGTTATCGCGAAGGATACCTGATGGAATTAAGTGAAGAACGGTTTTTTCACCGTCAATTACGAGAGTATGACCTGCGTTGTGACCGCCTTGGTAGCGTACCACGTATTTTGCATCTTCAGTTAAAAGGTCTACGATTTTACCTTTACCTTCGTCACCCCATTGGGTGCCTAGAACGACTACGTTATTTCCCATCTTTCCAAGTCTGATTGCTAGTTAAAAATGGATTCTAGCACCGAATCACGCTTCTTGCAGTCATTTTTTGTTCACAGAGTTGCTACCAGAATGTCATCTTGCTGCTTTGCTCATTTTGAAATCAGCATATCACTGATAGTATTTAGTTTTCTTTATTCGACTGGAAAGCGGTATGTCTGAATCCATATGGTTGGCGATTGGGCTCGTCTTGATCGTGGAAGGCATTGGACCACTCATTGCTCCAAACGGTTGGCGGAATATGGTGGCTCAATTAAGTGAACAGCCCAACAATCAGCTACGACGCATCGGTGGCTGCCTAGTAGTTGCTGGAGCCGTAATCGCCATAATGATGAGCTAGCACTTAGCATCAGATACAAAAAAGGCTCCCTAAGGAGCCTTGTGTTTCATTTGACGCTGAGATTATTTCTCCATGCCGCCCTTCGACTGGTTCATGTATTGGAAGAACTCACTCTTCGGATCAAGTACCAGGATATCGCTCTTAGAGCTGAAGGACTTCTCATACGCACGTAGCGAACGTAGGAAGCTAAAGAATTCAGGGTCTTTGTTGTATGCTTCAGCATAAATCTTCGCAGCTTCAGCATCCGCCTCACCTCGTGTTACACGAGCAGTCTTATCAGCTTCAGCTAGAATGGTTGCCACTTCTAGCTCAGCTTGAGCACGAATAACTTCCGCTTTCTCACGACCTTGAGAACGGTGCTTACGAGCTACAGACTCACGCCCTGCACGCATACGGCGGTAGATAGACTCACTGATTTCATCAGGCAGGTTGATTTTCTTCATGCGGAAATCAACAACACGAACACCTAAGTCTTTCATCGCGCTTTCACGCGTGTCTTTCAATACTTCAGACATAATTAGGTCACGTTCACCATCAATCTCAAGCGCTTCACGTGCCGCTTCAGTTGCGACAACATCTGCACTTGCATCTTCTGGTAGTACATCATCGTTACGTGGACCAGATACAATCTGTTTGATTTCACGAGCACCGATTTCAGAACGAAGCACATCCGTTACTTTACGCTCAAGTAGTGCCTCCGCCGTTAGCGAATTACCACCGCCTGTCGCTAGGTAGTAACGACCAAAGTCTTCAATACGCCACTTCACGTAGGTATCAATAATAACGTCTTTTTTCTCAGACGTTACGAAACGGTCTGCACGGCCATCCATCGTTTGGATACGTGCATCAAGTTGTTTCACACGGTCAAACAGAGGCATCTTGAAATGCAAACCAGGCTCGTAAATTCGAGTGATGTCGTTGTTGTCTTTAAGAACACGACCAAATCGAACCACGATACCGCGTTCACCTTCAGGAATCACAAACAGAGACATCAACATTAATGCCAGTGCGATTACCAATACAGGGATCATTAACTTACGCATTCTTAGTATCTCCCTTGACGTGAACCTGTTGAACGAGACTGCGTGTTCGAAGTGTCTTCTTGTGTACGCTCAGACTCCAGTTGAATTTGATCGTAGGTTGAAGATGACTTCGATTTACGTTTTGTGTCTGCCTGACCTTCTTGGCCCGCCAACTTATCGATTGGAAGGTACAGAAGATTGCCGCTTGATTCCGAGTCAATCAACACTTTCGAAGTGCTTGAGTACACTTCTTCCATTGCGTCAATGTACAGACGGTCACGCGTTACACCTGGTGCCGCTTGGTATTCTGGTAGTAGTTTTTCGAACTGTGCTACCTGACCAAGAGCCTCGTTAGTGACACGTTCATTGTAACCTTGCGCTTCTTTCTTCAAACGTTCAGCACGACCCGTTGCCTTCGGCAAGATTTCGTTCTTGTATGCTTCAGCTTCACGGATGAAACGCTCTTCATCCTCACGTGCAGCGATTGCATCATCAAACGCATCTTTCACTTGCTCTGGTGGACGAGCAGACTGGAAGTTTACGTCAACAAGTACCAGACCCATATCATAGCTATCAATGATTTGGTTCAGTGTTTCTTGCGTAGTTTGACGAATTTGCTGACGACCACTGGTTAGAATGCTATCCATCAATGAGTCACCAATTACCGCACGTAGTGCAGAATCCGTTGCTTGACGCAAGCTATCGTCCGCATTGGTTACACGGTACAAGTATTTGTACGGGTCAGTCACTCGGTACTGAACATCCATCGCGACTGTTACGACGTTTTCATCTTTAGTCAGCATTAGACCAGATGCACGTAGTGAACGAATCGCTTGTACATTTACCGCTTCGTATTCATCAATAAAACGAGGGCGCCAGTTAAGACCTGGGTCTACGATACGATCGTATTTACCTAAACGCAGCACAACACCACGCTCTGCTTCACCGATGGTGTAAAAACCAGCGAAGAACCAAACTGCAACAGCAATAAGAGCAATCACGCCAAAGCCAATTGCACTACCACCACCGCCGCCGATTGGAGAACCACCGCCGCCTTTTTTACCAAACTTGCCACCCAGTTTTTGACTCAGTTTATTGAACACTTCATCTAAATCTGGCGGACCTTGATCTCGGCCACCAGGACGCTGGCCACCACGATTATTATTACCCCAAGGGTCATTATCGCGGCCATTGTTGCCGTTGTTATTTCCAGGCTCATTCCACGCCATTAGAAAGCTCCATCATTTGATATGACGTTATACTGTAGCAGTCCTTTAAGTGACTATAAAGCCAGTCAAAACTGCCCCTTCTCTTTTTTCAAGTCTAGACCAATCTACTTGCTGCATTCGAATATCGATCAACAAGTTACCATCCTGGTCATATTCCTCACGTTGAATACACTTCATTTGGAAGAAGGTACTACGGAATCGTCCTTGATACTGTGGAGGAATTCGCAACTGATGCTCGACCATTTGTGACGCCAGACGTTCCGTCAGTGCCTCAAACAGGACATCAATGCCCAACCCATCCATTGCTGAAACCCAAACTGCGCGAGGTACGCCTTCCTCGTCTCGTTCTATACGTGGTTTCTGCGAATCTAGATTGTCGATTTTGTTCATGACAACCAGAGTCGGCACTTCATGTGCGTCGATCTCTTCTAGTACTTCATGAACAGCTTGAATATTCTCACGAAAACGCTCATCACTGGCATCAACAACATGTAACAAAATGTCAGCTTCTTGCGTTTCCTGCAAGGTTGCCTTGAAGGCCGCAACCAAGTCGTGAGGCAAATGTCGAATAAAACCAACCGTGTCTGCCAAAATGGCAGGCCCAACATCTGCTAACTCTATCTTACGTAAAGTCGGGTCCAAAGTAGCAAATAGTTGATCAGCGGCATACACGCCAGCTTCTGTAATACGGTTGAAGAGTGTCGACTTACCCGCGTTGGTGTAACCCACAAGTGAAACCGTTGGGATTTCAGCTCGATTTCGGGCGCGGCGCCCTTGTTCACGCTGCTTCGCTACTTTGTCTAAGCGTCGCAGGATGGCTTTGATTCTGTCACGCAATAAGCGACGGTCGGTTTCCAGCTGGGTTTCACCCGGGCCACGTAAACCAATCCCCCCTTTCTGCCTTTCAAGGTGCGTCCAACCACGAATCAAACGAGTAGAGATATGACGAAGTTGAGCCAGCTCTACCTGTAGCTTACCTTCGTGTGTTCGAGCTCGTTGAGCAAAGATATCGAGAATAAGACCAGTGCGGTCGAGAACTCGACATTGGCACAGTGCTTCGAGGTTACGTTCTTGGGCAGGAGAGAGGGCGTGATTAAAAATCACAATTTCGGCACCTGTCGACTGTACCGCAGTAGCAATCTCTTGGGCCTTACCCTCTCCGACATAGTATTTCGGGTGTGGGGATTGACGACTACCAGTTACCACTTGTAGCGCCTCTACCCCAGCAGAAGAAACCAGCATTTCGAACTCAGCCAGATCTTCCCATTCACCTTCTTGCGTGAAGTTGATATGAACAAGTACGGCTCGCTCACCGGATTCATAACGGTCAAACAAGCAATCAACTCCTTATTTTAAAAATACTCGATGAAGAATTAATCTTCTGATTTCTCTTGTGGACGCTCACCTTGTGGACGTTCACCGCTGTGATGGCTCACTGGACGAGCCGGCACAACTGTTGAGATCGCGTGCTTGTACACCATTTGGTTTACAGTATTCTTCAGCAGGATCACAAATTGATCGAACGATTCGATCTGACCTTGTAATTTAATACCATTCACAAGGTAGATAGATACCGGGATACGCTCACGACGTAGCGCGTTTAGAAATGGGTCTTGTAGAGATTGCCCCTTAGCCATTTTATTTTCCTTATTTAATTTGTAGTTGTAATTATTTAGCTAGTGGTGCAATGCAAAAGATACTGCTTTTGCATCTGAGCTAAACGAATCAAAAATGCACTCTAAGTAATTAGCAGCATAGTATAAAAACCGCCAACAACAGATCCTTTGAGAGTGCGTTCACGCAAAAACGATCACATTATACACAGCTATGTCAATCAGATGCTATTGCTTCCGACATCGTTTCTAATGCCTGTTCAATGTTCTCGCTATCCAACCAAGTTAAGTCATCCCAGCTGCGTAACCAGGTGATTTGACGCTTGGCCAATTGACGAGTCGCGCATACGCCACGAAATACTGCTTCGTCACGTGTACACTCCCCATCTAAATACTCCCACATCTGTCGGTAACCGACGCATCGTATGGAAGGAAGATCGGGGTGAAGATCTTTTCGCGAATGTAGCGCTTTCATTTCTTCTTCAAAGCCCGCTTCCATCATCTTTTCGAAACGAAGTTCAATTCGACGGTGAAGTTCTGCCCTATCCTTGGGAGCTATTGCAAACTGCTTGACTCGGTATGGCAGGCTTTCACCTTTCGTTTGAGTCAATTCAGTCAAAGTTTTACCTGAAATACGAAAAACTTCCAATGCCCGAGATAAACGTTGGGGATCATTGGGATGGATTCTCGCTGCTGACACAGGATCAACCTCTTTGAGTTCATCGTGCAACACTGACCAACCTTTAGTCAATGCTTCTTGTTCAATTTGCTGACGAATTTCAGGATTTGCAGCAGGAAGTGGGGATAAACCTTCAAGTAGCGCCTTATAATACAGCATTGTTCCACCCACTAAGAGTGGAATTTTTCCTTCTGCAACAATATCATCCATCGCTTTCAATGCATCACGACGAAAGTCGGCTACAGAGTAAGATTCGCTCGGATCCAAAATATCAATCAAGCGATGAGGCGCTAAACTTAACTCTTTTTCATCCGGTTTCGCCGTACCGATATCCATCCCTTTATAGATCAAAGCAGAATCAACACTGATGATCTCAACCGGGAACTTTTGACGAAGACGAATCGCCAACTCAGTTTTTCCTGATGCAGTTGGCCCCATTAAAAATAGCGCCAAAGGTAGTTTATCTGTCATGGTTTTAATTTGGCTATCGTGGCAGAGAAATCAACAGCGGATACAAATTTTGTATCTTCTAATGGCAATTGACCATCTCTTAGCTGTTCAAGTTCCGCAATAATTTGAATTGCTTCAGAAAAAGTATAATGACTCTTCACTGTCGTGACCTGCAATGCGAGCCAATCTATCAACTCAGACAGCATCTGAGCCGTTGCTATACCTTCCTTCACACAAGATTGCGCGTAAGATAACAGATCTGGTACTAGATTTTGTAAGTTTTGTTGACGTAGCGGCGCGGGAACGCCCATCACCATTAAGGCTTGCTCATTTCTCGCTTTCAATTGAATGCCAAGTAACGCCAAATCTTGTTGATAATCTTGAGCCAGCTTCACTAACTCGGCCTCTAACTTAATAGATAGAGGAACGAGTAGAGGCTGTGCTTTAAGCGCGCCATCGCTTGGAGTGAGCTGCCCTTTTACACGATAAAATTCCGCTCTAGGTAACGAGACTAACGCCGCCCCACTGTCACTGCTCATCAAAACAAATTGCTCATCGACCATCACTAGCGCTTTGCCTAGTGCATTAATCGATGGAAGTGATGCATGCGCAGTTGCCTTTTGGGGCTCTATCGGCGTTACGGGTTGAGACTCAAACTCTGGCGTTTTCAACAACTCGTGATAAGCGCGCACTTCTTGCTTGCTTGGTGCTGGCTCAACATGGCGCTCTTTATTGTGATTCGGCTTTGGTGCTGGTTTGGATTCCACCCAATCAGTACGCTTGAACGAGTCCGCAACGCGAGCTTCTCGCACGGATGTATCCCTAGGACTGCGATCGCGAGGTTTGACTTCATAATCACTGCGTCCAGGATAAGCCGGTGCACTTTCTATCGCTTGATAAACACGCTCTGGAACTGGTGAAGATGCTGGCCTTTGCACTTTTTCAGGCTCAGGCGAATGCTCAACCTCTTCGGACTCAGTCGGTTCCACACGATGAAATGCGGATTCATTAACCTGTGGTTTATCAATCACGGCGCTTTGCGCAAGTGCATCCGCCAAAGCTTGATAGATGAAATCATGCACTAAGCGAGCTTGGTGAAAGCGCACTTCATGCTTAGCGGGGTGGACATTCACATCTACCTGGTGCGGGTCTAACTCAATAAAGAGCACATAGGCAGCGAACTGATCTGGCTTTAAGCTCATTTCATAGCTTTGACGAATCGCGTGATTGATTAATTTGTCACGCATCATTCGGCCATTCACATAGCAATACTGTAAATCGCTTTGCTGCCTTGCTCCTTCTGGTGTGGTAATCCAACCATGTAGCTTTAACCCTTGATGCTCAAGCTCGATTCTAAGCATATGCCGCACAAACGCATTACCGCAGACAGCTGCAATACGTTTTTCGGTTTGAAGCTGATTTTTCGCCGCACGATATTGACGAATGATCTTGCCGTTATGGCGCACATTGATGGTGACATCAAAGCGGCTTAACGCAATGCGTTTCAATAACTCATCAATATGAGCAAATTCAGTTTTCTCGGTACGCAGAAATTTGCGACGCGCTGGAGTATTAAAAAATAAGTCCAACACCTCAACAGTTGTGCCAATCGGGTGCGCTGCTGGCTTAAGCTTCACCTGCATATCACGCCCTTCGGAGTAGGCACTCCAGGCTTCTTCTTGCGCCGCAGGACGCGATGTGAGTGTCAGACGCGAGACTGAGCTAATACTGGCTAACGCTTCACCACGAAAACCTAGACTCATGATGGCTTCGAGATCATCCAAGGTATGTATCTTAGATGTCGCATGACGACTGAGCGCTAAGCCGAGTTCATCTTTCGCGATACCTTTGCCGTTATCACGAACACGAATCAGCTTTGCGCCTCCTTTCTAGATATCGATATCGATTCGAGTTGCGCCAGAATCAAGACTATTTTCAACCAGTTCTTTAATCACAGAGGCGGGTCTTTCGACCACTTCCCCTGCTGCGATTTGGTTTGCAAGTCTAGCTGGCAAAATTTTAATCGTCATAATGAGTTAAAAGCTCACCTACTTGTTTGGAATGATAAGAACTTGCCCAACCGCCAGCTGATCAGAGCGTAAGTTGTTCGCTTTACGAATGCTCGAAACGCTGACGCCGTATTTGGACGCTATTTTACCAAGGTATTCACCTCGAGAAACTTTGTGCTTACGGATCGGCTTATCTTTGACAGCGACGGTTATCTTCAACTTTTGTCCTACCCACAAGGTATCTGACTTCAAGTTGTTCTCACGGCGGATATCTGAAACCTTCACTTTATAGTGACTCGCGATCTTACCTAAGAACTCACCTGACTTAACCTTGTGAATAATGGTTTCTGTCTCAACAGTAATCGGTTTACTTGGCACTTTAATCGTGCCAGCAGAAGGGATTTTGAGCTTCTGACCAATTGCTAATCCAGTCGACTTCAAGTTGTTTGCCGACATCAGCGCTTTAGAGCTAAGCCCATATTTATTCGCAATCACCGATAACGACTCGCCACGTTTTACGGTATGCACTATTGGCTTCGCTGAAGGCGAGAATACCGTACCCTCTGGTGGATTATCTTTTAAGTACTTAACGACCGCCTTGGTGATCGCCTGAGCTAACTTATCTTGGTGCGCTCGTTGAAACAGCAACCGCTCTTCTGTTGGGTTAGAAATAAAGCCCGTTTCCACTAATACAGACGGAATCTGCGGAGAGCGTAAAACAGCAAGGCTAGTATTAATCGGTTTGGTGTTATGCAGGTGCGCAACACGCCCCATCTCACCAAGGATTTCTGTTGCCAGCTTATACCCTTCTTTTTGTGAATGACTAAACTGCAAGTCCAACAAAGTTTGGTTCACGTTACGATCTTTCGTCTTAGTGAAGAACGCATTACCCGAACCACCTAATATTTCAGATTGTTTCTCATGGTTCTCAACCCAGCGAGCAATTTCAGTATTTGCACGACGGGTATTCAGTACAAAAACCGAACCTCCGCGAGGCTTCGGTGATGTAAACGCATCAGCGTGAATGGAAATCAGTAAGTGCGCATCATTTTCACGGGCAATGGCCACACGACGGTTTAGATTCACAAAGTAATCTCCGGTACGTGTCATACGCGTTTTAATCCCAGGCGTAGCATCGAGCTGAGCAGCAATTTTTCTTGAGATACTCAATACCGCGTCTTTCTCGTACTTACGGCGTGAAGGGCCAATAGAGCCAGGATCTTCACCACCGTGACCAGGGTCGATAACGATCAAGACTTCTTGAGCTCGTTGAACTGAACTCATGTCTTTACTGGTCGCCGCTGGCTTGCTCGGTTTAGAGGCTGAAGTCGATGCTTTCTTACCGTGCGGCAGGTCAATCACCAAACGGTGACCATATTGCCCGCCAGGTGTTGGGCTTAATTTAAACAATTCCACTTGAACGCTCTTTTTCAGTTCAAACACCAAACGATAGGTGCCCTTCTCTGGCGGAGAGCTTTTTCGAACTAGCTTTAAAACCGGGCTGTCCGTAACAGTAACAGGCAGTTTGGCCTGCATGGTCGTGCTTTTTAAATCCACGACAAGACGATCCGGTCCGGATAAAGAGAAATAGGAATAGTCAGCTTCCGAGCCTAAATCGATGACAACACGCGTTTCATCAGGAGAAGGCCAAACTCGAAAACTCTTAACGACGTTAGCAAATGCTAAATTGGGGATGAGAAGGAGAAAAGTGGCGACAAACGTCGCCACTACTCTAAAATTTGAAAAACTCAACATAGCTCCAATCGACTGAGTAACTGCACACCATAATCATTATTAGCTGTTAGTTCGGCTACACGCTGCTCACCTTGGTAGCGAATGTTCACATCAAGATCCGGTTGTGGCAACAAACCATGCCCTTTTTCAGGCCATTCAACCAAGCAAATTGCATCATCTGTGAAGTAATCTCGAATCCCCATGAACTCAAGCTCTTCAGGATCCGCAAGACGATAAAGATCGAAATGGTACACTTGCCACTGATCCAACTGATACGGTTCGACTAGAGTATAAGTTGGGCTTTTCACGTTACCTTGATGGCCAAGAGCACGGACAAAACCACGACTAAAGGTTGTTTTACCTGCACCCAAATCACCATGCAGATAAATTGTGGTTTGTTGCGAACAAAGGTGAGCCAGAGCGGTACCTAGTGCAACCGTTTCGTGCTCATCTTTTAAATTGAATTGTTTCGTGCTCATTGATGCTTCTCTAACTAATGATCGTTGACTATATAAAAATCAAAAGAACAGGAATAGTAAACCGTGTTGGTTTTGAGAGACAAGCTTTCAAATGTCATATGTGCGAAAAAAGTATCCAAGGAACGGTATCTTAATCACCTTAGTATCGACCTAGATTTAGAATATATGCAAATGACTTCAATAAGCAGTATTCACAGCATCAAAAACGTCCCTAACTGGGTAGCACCAAAGCCAGAGATCCGTTAAGATCCGCCCCCCTTTTATTCCGGTGGTTAGCATGAACTACGAACAACTCGCACAACAAATCAAAATTTGGGGAAAAGAGCTCGGCTTCCAAAAAGTTGGGATCTGCGACGTTGATCTGAGTGAGCATGAAGCCGCACTGCAAAAATGGCTCGATGTAGGCTACCACGGCTCAATGGACTGGATGGCTCGTCACGGCATGATGCGAGCTAGACCCAATGAACTACTCCCGGGAACCATTCGTGTGATCAGCGTTCGGATGGATTACCTACCACCAGAAGCACAATTCGCTTCGAACCTAGCGAATAAAAATCATGCCTATATTAGTCGCTATGCATTAGGGCGTGATTATCACAAGCTCGTCAGAAAACAACTGAATAAACTTGGCAAACTTATTGAACAAGAAGTTGGTCAGTATGGTTATCGACCTTTCGTCGACTCCGCACCAATATTGGAGCGACCACTCGCCCAAAAAGCAGGCTTAGGCTGGACAGGGAAACATTCCCTGATTTTAGATCAAGACTGTGGCTCGTGGTTCTTTTTAGGCGAGTTACTTATCGACTTGCCACTTCCCGTTGACGAGCCAAGCGTTGATCAGTGCGGTAAATGCAAAGCATGCATTACCTCATGCCCAACACAAGCCATCGTTGAAGACAAAGTTGTTGATGCTAGACGCTGCATCTCTTACCTCACCATCGAGTTCGATGGCGTGATCCCTGAAGAGTTTCGCAAGCCAATGGGTAACCGCATTTATGGCTGTGATGACTGCCAATTGGTTTGCCCATGGAATCGCTACGCCGACATAACGGAGCAGAGTGATTTCCATCGTCGCGATAGTTTCAAAAACCCGGATCTCGTAGACATGTTTAACTGGGATGAAGCGACTTTTCTAAAAAATATGGAAGGCTCCGCTATTCGTCGCATTGGTCATATACAGTGGCTGCGTAATATTGCTGTCGCACTTGGTAATGCAGAATACAGTCAACGAGTCATTGATGCGTTAGAAAGTCGACAAGGTGAAAATAAATTACTTGATGAACACATCAAATGGGCTTTGGCCGAGCAACTTAATCAACTCCCCATTGAGAATAAAGCATCTACAGAGACGAAAAAGCAGCGCTTAATAAGAATAGTCGAGAAGGGGCTACCAAGAGACGCATAGTGCGTAGTCTATATGCAAGAGATTGAAAGCACTTTTACATGTTCAATTCATGACCTTGTTCTCAATTTTGTAATGTGGAAAAAAATTTGAGATTCAAGAAAAACAAGCTAGCAGAAAAAAGTTAAACACAGCTTGGAGAAATGACTAGGATCAAAAAAATACCAGTTAATGATCGTATCTTAACGTATCCGATCCGACAAAAAACTTATTTTTCTCTTGTTTAACAAAGACTTAATCAATATTTCGTTATTATTTCGACTTTCCTTCAGCGAAAAGATCTTTCTTCTCCATCGCAAAAAGTCAAGCTAAAAACACTTTATCAACTAACTTATCCACAGAACGACGTATGTGGATAACTCTGTTAATTAAAGTAGATAAAACATGCAGAACCTCATCATGCTTGTACGCCAGCCGATTCATATCGTGTTTTAAACACAAACGAAATCGTCCGACATCATATGATGCGGATAAAATTTAGTTTTTGGGGATTCATGCTTCGCAGCATTATGAAAAGAGCGATGTGATTGGTTGCGAGAAGCAGGAATTGAATCAAGCGGCGCATCCGTCGACGACTTAGGATTGTGCTAATAAATAAGCATTCAATCTATCGTCTTGTATTTGGTTGCGGGGGCCGGATTTGAACCGACGACCTTCGGGTTATGAGCCCGACGAGCTACCAAGCTGCTCCACCCCGCGTCCGAGTGCTTCATCTTTGTTGATGATGAAGGCTTTGCTTTCATTTATAAAAAAGAAACTGGAGCGACACACGAGGTTCGAACTCGTGACCTCAACCTTGGCAAGGTTGCGCTCTACCAACTGAGCTAGTGTCGCTTTTGTCACCGTTAAGCACGATGAAGGCTATATATTGGAGCGACACACGAGGTTCGAACTCGTGACCTCAACCTTGGCAAGGTTGCGCTCTACCAACTGAGCTAGTGTCGCATTTCGTCACCGTTAAGCACGATGAGGGCTATATATTGGAGCGACACACG
>NZ_SHOE01000030.1:0-51700 GCF_012275705.1 Vibrio chemaguriensis | reverse complement strand
TGTTCGGCTCAATGAATACTGAACATTACATAAAGTAATGTTTGAATTGACTGTGCTCTTATTGGTTTTCACTTTAGAAAAGTAAAACAAAACAGCTCAAGGCTGCTTCCCAATTCGAATGGTCACTTCGTATCATTGAAACCTAATTTGATACCGAAGTATCTAATTGGATTATCATCAACGAGTGCCCACACAGATTGATAGGTCTATATTGTTAAAGAGCAACTCTTCTTTGTGATTGACATCACTTCGGAAGAGGCGGCCATTCTAGCGAGATAATTTATTGTGTCAAACACTTTCTTCAAATTATTTCGTTTTTCTTTTCAGCCTTATCAACTTCGCTTAAACCCTTGTGAGGCCTTGCCCTGTCGACGAGGAGGCATTATAGAGATCGCGCTCACATTGGCAAGTGTTATTTTTCAAAAATTGCAAAAATAATGGTTAAACGATGAGTTTTCGATCAAAGCTTCATTTATTCAACTTTACCCCAAACTCTCACACAACTTATCCACAGAGTTGTTCTTTGAGACGTGTTTTTCAAGTACCATAAATAAAGATAGCTGCTTTATTGCAGCTATCTTTATTAAACTTAACCTAAACTCTATTTAAAGAGCATTATGGCTATATGCCAGACCCATCTTGTTCAGAGCCATCATCTTCGTGTAGGCCACATTCTCGCTTTAAGCCAAAGAATCGAGTTTCTTCCTCTGACATTCCCGGCTCCCATTTACGAGTGGTATGTGTATCACCAACTGAAAGGTAACCTTCATCCCACAATGGGTGGTATTTAAGGCCGTGTTGTTCTAAGTAGTAATGAACGTCTTTATTAGTCCAATCAATTACTGGTAGAAATTTAAACACACCGTTCTGAATTGATAGAATCGGTAAACCTGCACGAGATTTACTTTGCTCTCGACGCAGTCCAGAGAACCACGTTCCAACATTAAGCTCTTTTAACGCTCGACGCATCGGCTCAACTTTATTGAGCTTGTTGTATTTTTCAATTCCCTCTACGCCCTGCTCCCATAATTTTCCATATCGAGCTTCTTGCCAATTCGCACTTTCTTTGGCTCGATAAACTTTTAAATTTAGGTTGAGAGCATCTGTCAGCTCATCGATAAATCGGTACGTCTCAGCAAACAGGTAACCAGTATCGGTTAGAATGACGGGGATGTCCGTTTTGGCGCGAGTAACTAAATGAAGCATAACCGCGGCTTGAATACCAAAACTAGAAGAAACCGCGAACTCGCCTTCTAGATTATCTAAAGCCCACGCTACTCTCTCTTGTGCTGAAAGCTTTTCGAGCTCGACATTAATTTGAGCAAGACGGAGGATTTGCTCCGTCTTTGTTAATGTCAGTAACTCTGTGAGCTCAAGCCTGGACGCTACAGAATCAAGCATGAAAGTCCCTCTTTGATACGAGCACTTCTTGGATAATGCCAGCACGAATAGTGAAATCGCCAAAGGCTTCGCCTTCTTCACGCTCTTTCGACCATCGAGCCACCAGCAGATCAATCTCTTCTAAGATTTGCTTATCCGTGATGTTCTCTTTATACATTTTTGGTACTCGAGTACCGGCACGGTTACCACCTAGGTGTAAATTGTAACGACCCGGCGCTTTACCAACTAGACCAATTTCAGCCAACATGGCGCGACCACAACCATTTGGACACCCAGTTACACGCAAAATGATGTTGTCATTTTCTGGTAGGTTGTGCTTCTCCAGAATCCCCTCCACATCTGTAACAAACTGAGGAAGGAAACGTTCAGCTTCTGCCATCGCTAGCGGACAAGTTGGAAAAGCAACACAAGCCATTGAATTCTTACGCTGTTCACTTACGCCGTCGTCCATTAAGCCATGTTCACGAGCGATCTTTTCAATCTTCGCTTTTTCGTTTTTAGGTACACCCGCAACAATTAGGTTTTGGTTTGCTGTCATGCGGAAATCGCCTTTGTGGATTTTGGCAATTTCAGCAACACCCGTCTTAAGTGGTTTACCTGGAAAGTCTAATAAGCGACCGTTTTCGATGAAAAGCGCTAAATGATATTTACCATCAATTCCTTCTACCCAGCCAATACGGTCACCACGTTCTGTGAATTCATATGGACGGCTTTGCTCAAACTTAACACCAGCACGTTTCTCGACTTCCGCTTTAAAGACATCGCTACCTACACGATCCAATGTGTATTTGGTTTTTGCGTTCTTACGGTTTGAACGGTTACCCCAGTCGCGCTGAGTTGTGACAACTGCAGCCGCCACATCAAGTGTTTTTTCTAGTGGGATGAAACCGAAATCGTCCGCACGGCGTGGGTAGGTTGACGTATCGCCATGCGTCATCGCTAAGCCGCCGCCGACCAGGACGTTAAAACCAACCAGCTTGCCGTTATCTGCAATCGCTACGAAGTTGAGATCGTTAGCGTGTACATCTACGTCATTTTGCGGTGGGATAACCACTGTGGTTTTAAACTTACGTGGTAAGTAGTTCTTGCCTAGAATCGGTTCGTCTTCTTCCGTGCTTTCTACTTTTTCACCGTCTAGCCAAATCTCAGCGTAAGCACGTGTTTTCGGAAGCAGGTGTTCACTGATCTTCTTCGCCCATTCGTAAGCTTCTTGATGAAGTTCTGATTCCACCGGGTTCGTGGTACACAACACGTTTCGGTTTACATCACCCGCGGTTGCAATCGAATCAATGCCAATACTGTTGAGCGTTTGATGCATCAACTTAATATTCGGTTTTAATACCCCATGAAACTGGAACGTTTGGCGAGTCGTCAGACGAATACTTCCATATAAAGAGTGCTCCGTTGCGAACTTGTCGATAGCTAACCATTGCGTTGGCGTGATGATGCCTCCAGGCATGCGAGCACGAAGCATCACGTTATGCAATGGCTCTAGCTTTTGCTTTGTGCGTTCATTGCGGATATCACGATCGTCTTGCTGATACATACCGTGGAAACGAATTAACTGGAAGTTGTCGGCAGTAAAGCCACCAGTAATACGGTCCTGTAAATCTTGCTCAATGGTGCCACGTAATAAGTTACTTTCTCGCTTCAGGCGCTCGTTATCAGATAGCGGCCCTAGCTCTTCGCCTAATACAATCTGCTTGTTATTTTCAGTAGAAAAAGTCATTAGTACACATCCCTCTGATAACGTTTCGCTTTACGTAGGTCATTAATAAATTGTTCTGCATCGTCACGCGGCATCTTGCCTTCTTGTTCAGCAACGATAACCAGTGCGTCGTGCACATCTTTTGCCATACGCGTTGCATCACCGCAGACATAGATATAAGCGCCTTCTTGGATCCACTGCCACACTTGAGCTGCGTTTTCTAAGATGCGGTGCTGTACGTAAACTTTTTCTACTTGATCACGACTAAAAGCAACATCCAATCGGCTTAGTACTCCTGACTTGAGGTACTTTTGCCATTCAACTTGGTATAAGAAGTCTTGAGTGAAAGTACGATCACCAAAGAACAACCAGTTTTTGCCTTCAGCATCGCGGTTTTCACGTTCCTGAATAAAGCTACGGAATGGTGCGATCCCTGTGCCTGGACCAACCATGATAATTGGAGTGCTATCATCTTCCGGCAGTTTAAAGTTGTTGTTATGCTCAACAAATACTTTAACTTCATCTCCCTCTTCGAGACGCTGTGCTAAGAAGCTCGACGCACCACCATATCGTTTTTCGTCGTTTTGTTCGTACTCAACCAAAGCAACCGTTAGGTGTACTTCTTCATCGACCTCTTCTTGGCTTGATGCAATAGAGTAAAGGCGAGGAGTAAGACGACGAAGCAAACTAATCAACTCATCTGCGGTTAACTTGGTTTTCTTCTCTGCCAATACATCAACAATTTGAGTATTTGCAGAGTACTCGCGAAGTTTATCTTTATCGTCAACCAGCTTTTGTAGCTTCTTGCTACCGGATAACTCGGCAAACTTTGTAATGAGCTGTGGGTTAGATGTTGTGATTTCATATTTACTCACGAGAGCACTATGAATTGACAAGCTTTCGCCATCAACATCAACGGTTTCAACCCCAGACAAACCGACCTTACCAAGAATGGCATTAGCAAGTTCTGAACTATTTTCAAACCACACACCTAGCGCATCACCAGGCTGATACGTTAACCCCGAACCTTCCAAGTCAATTTCTATATGACGAACATCCTTTCCAGAATCACGACCCGTGATTTTTTGACTGGTCAGTAACGTCGCTGTGTATGGGTTTTGTTTATTGTAAGGAGAGTGCGCAGTCGCAGCTTGACCCACAGGAAGTTGAACCACATCCGCTTCAGTGCCAGAAGAAAGCGTATCTTTTACCTTACCTAACGCATTCTTACGCCATTCAGCTGCTGGTGCTTCATAATCCACATCGCAATCAAGACGATCGATAAATGGGGTCGCGCCTAACTTTGATAGGTAAGCGTCGAAGTCTTTACCGGTTTGACAGAAGAATTCGTAGCTCGAGTCACCCAGAGCAATAACGCCATATTGAAGGTTTGACAGCTTAGGAGCTTTCTTAGATTGCAAAAACTCGTGTAGCTCTATAGCGTTATCTGGTGCTTCGCCTTCGCCATTCGTCGATGCCACAATAATGACATGTGTTTCTTTGGCTAAGTTTTTACCTTTGTAATCACTTGCATCAAAAAGTTCGACAGCAATTCCTTCTGCTTTTGCTTCCTGCTCTAAAGCTTCAGCAACGCCTTTAGCGTTGCCAGTTTGGGAAGCAAAAATAATACTCAACTTACCTGCTGGCTTCGCTGATACGGCTGCCGTCGCTTGTGCAATTGGCGTTACCGCTGTATTTGGTTGATTTTGAGCTAATCCCCAAAAATACCCACTGACCCAAGCAAGTTGCTGTGAAGACAACTCAGAGACAGTTTGTTGGAGTGAGCTAATTTGTTTGTCATTCAGAGGGCTTGCGACTGGAGGATTTCCTCCTTGCCCATTATTATCTTCAGACACATTCTTGTGAGAATACTCATTCTTTTGAAAAGACATTATCACGACATCCCTATTCATTGCGTGACGATAGAGTACCCACTCTCCTTAATAACAAGAAAGAATAGAAGTGAATGTTTTATAACTTTTTGGAAGTAAGAACGGCTTACTTTTTGCTCATCGATCTTCAATGCGGACTTGTTGAAAGCCTACTGCCATTGCCGATTTTGACGCTGCATCCAAATCTTCATAAAGACATTCTTCACCATGACTGTCCGTCAGAAAAACAAAACCACCGCGCGCATGTCTGAACTCCACAACCCAGCCACCCTCTTGGATTGCAGGTTCAATAATCGCTTCGACAAGCTGATTTTCACGGAATAGATGTCTTAGTTCGTTTATTGTCATCGCTATCCCTGCTTTAACTTTCACATTGCTCCTAGGTAAGCATGGTCTAAGTCAGCAAAATAGGCAGAAAATTCGATTGGATATAATGAAGTGATATAAAAAACGCCGCTTATAAAGCGACGTTTTAAAAAAATCGAGTATCTAATCTGGCTGCATTTAGAATGCGTATTCTGCACTCACAAAAAAGCCGTTAGCAAAAATAAACTCTTTCCCTAGATCCGACATGAATTTCTCGGACTCCAAATCAATCACGCGGTAACCACCACGAAAAGCCAGTTGAGCTTTTTCGAGCGGTACATGGTATTGAACACCGGCCATGAAATCAGTGCTTTTGATACCTTTGTTGTCACCAAAGTTTATCTCACCAATCACATCAAAATTTGTGTCCGGAACTTGAATCTCTGCGTAACCGTACCAAGCCCAAATCAGCTCATCAAACTCTTCTATACGCTTGTTTGAGCCAGCATCAATGTATTTAGTGTCACTTAAATTACTGAATGTAACACCCGCATCAAAATGCAATAAATCATGCTCCAGAACTTGGTAGTACATGGTGAAATCGAGCTTATCGAACCCCATGTAATCCGCATCAACACTTGAGTAGCGAAGGCGCGCATTAGGAACGTATTTAACATCATGTTCAATCGCCGCGTAAAATGCGCCTGTTGTGCTGCTATCTCGTCTTACTTCATTTACTTTAGTGTCAGCAGCCCAGATCTCTGCGCCGACTTTCGTCGATACAGAATAATCTGCAAAAACAGGAAAAGATACTGCCAACGATAATGCTGTTAAAGCGATGGTCGCTTTATTTGTCATGTAGTGTGTACTCCGAGATAGCTGATGTTCACGTTGAAGACGTGAGAGGAAATATACCATACTCTCACGTCTCTCTATCAACTAAATCATGTCACTCGTTATTTATAGCGGGGCTGGGCAACGTAATTCTTGAAGAACCAAACACCCAATGCAATCACGATTAACCATGGCAATAGTTTGAGTACCGCTCCGACCATTCCCAGTAAAAACATCACAACTAACGCAATACCGGTTGCTGCGAATACGGTCATCATTGTGATACCGGTAACCAATAGGGTCGCCGCAAAGACTAAAATAAAGATTAGCTCCAACATAATCACTTCTCCATTTGTTTTTAATAAACAGAGCAGTTTCCATACCAACTTACCAAGATGACGATAACACAATGATTTTTATTCAAAAATAAAGCCAGAGGCATTTCTGCACTCTGGCTTACTTGTTCTTTAGTTGGTAATTTTAGCCAACCACTGGTGAATTTTACACATTCAATTCTTTTGGAATCTTCGCTAACGCGTCTTGCAGCACTTCTAAACCAGAACCCGGCTTGTGCGCATTTTCACTGATATGACGACGCCATTGACGAGCACCTGGCATGCTTTGGAATAAACCTAACATATGACGGGTAATATGACCAAGGTACGCACCTTTCGCTAATTGCGCTTCAATGTATGGGTACATTTCTTCAACAATTTCGCTGCGTTTCTTCACTGGAGCATTAGAGCCAAATAACTCTTGATCTACCGATGCCAGCAGATATGGGCTTTGGTAAGCCTCACGACCAATCATCACACCATCAAGATGCTGAAGATGTTCTTTGGCTTCTTCTAGTGACTTTACACCACCGTTAATAGCAATGGTTAAGTGAGAAAAATCTTGCTTCAATTGGTAAGCTCGTGGGTAATCCAATGGTGGGATCTCACGGTTTTCTTTCGGACTAAGACCACTTAACCAAGCTTTACGCGCGTGGATAGTGAACTGCTCACAGCCCCCCTTTTCTGAGACAATAGAAACAAAATCCGTTAGGAACTCGTAAGAATCATGATCATCAATACCAATACGAGTCTTGACTGTCACAGGAATATCAACCACGTCCTTCATTGCAGCGACACAATCCGAAACCAACTGTGGTTCCGCCATTAGGCAAGCACCAAAGCGACCGTTTTGTACACGGTCAGACGGGCAACCCACATTGAGGTTAACCTCATCGTAGCCACGCTCTTGAGCCAGTTTGGCACACTTTGCCAAGTCTTCTGGGTTTGAACCACCCAACTGAAGGGCCAACGGATGCTCTTCTTCGTTGTAAGCCAGGAAATCTCCTTTTCCATGAATGATCGCACCTGTCGTCACCATTTCAGTGTACAGCAGGGTTTCTTTGGTCATTAAGCGATGGAAGTAGCGACAATGACGATCGGTCCAGTCGAGCATTGGTGCTACGGAGAGCCTGCAAGAATGAGTCATGATATAAACACCCGTTTTTATGTTGCCAAGGTCGAGCGCAGCAGTACGCTCAAAAAATAAGTCGGGTATTGTATACCCAAGCACTTCTAGGTGCTAGTTTCAGCGAGAATGATTTGGTTGTCTGGCTAGCCAAATGCTTAGGAATGCGCAGCAGTAATACGAATCTGTCACTCGTTGATTCATTCTGTGATGACTATTCCGACTTCACACCACCACCGACTTGCTTTAATTCATGATTTTCGTTCTGATAGTGGGTAAAATGAAGCATTTCTAAACGAACTTCGTATAGAAATGATTTATCATAGAGCACGTCCGATAGTTATGGTGAAAGGTTTGAACCCAACAATCATTGAACAAATTGAAAGTATCTGCGCAGAGCGTGGAGTACGTTTGACTCCGCAACGCCGACGCGTATTTGAACTCATTTGTTCTAATCGCCGCGCCTCAAGTGCGTATGAGCTATTGGAGCAACTAAAAGAGAGTGAGCCTCAGGCTAAGCCTCCCACTGTTTATCGAGCATTAGATTTTCTCCTAGAGCAAGGCTTCATCCACCGAGTGGAATCGACAAATAGCTTTATTACTTGTTGTTCTTTCAATACTCAGCAGCACTTTTTCCAATTACTAATTTGCGATAAATGTGGTGATGTCGTTGAACTCGAAGATGAGACGCTGATATCCTTGTTAGCCGAAAACGCCGAGAAGCATGGATTCAAACTGACCAACCAAGTTATTGAAACTCATGGTGAATGCCAGGCCTGTTCCTCCGAGACGAAAGAAAAAGTATAGAAGAACGTTATGCGCGCTGAATTTGTAAACCCGTTTTTAGCTTCTTTAATGAACGTGCTAAAAACCATGGCTTCTCTTGAGCTGAAGCCACAAAAACCGCGAATCAAAAAAGATGAGATCGCACGAGGTGACGTTTCTGGTCTGATTGGCATGGTAGGTCCACAAACTCGTGGTTCAATGTCGATTACCTTTGATGAAGCGCTAGCTCTAGAAATCATGCAGAACATGCTTGGTGAGCGTCCAAATGGACTCAATGAAGAGGTCACCGATATGGTGGGTGAGATCACCAACATGGTGACTGGTGGTGCGAAACGCATTCTGGCGGAAAGTGGTTTTGATTTTGATATGGCAACACCGGTAGTGGTTTCTGGCCGAGGCCATACGATTCGCCACAAGTGTGAGGGCTCAATCATCATCATGCCTTTCTCTTCCCAATGGGGAAATGCCTTTATCGAAATTTGCTTCGAATAAAAGAGAAAAAATAGGTTGGCACTGGCCAACCTATTTTGTTTTTGCCTCAGGCAATAAAAAAGGTCAGCATTTGCTGACCTTTTCTTTATCTATTCAAACCAAACATTAAGCTTTGAACGCTTTAAATGCGTTGATTAGACCATTTGTTGAGCTGTCATGCGAGCCGATTTGAGACTCGTCTGCAAGCTCAGGTAGGATTTGGTTAGCCAGTTGTTTACCTAGCTCCACGCCCCATTGGTCAAAGCTGAAGATATTCCAGATAACACCTTGTACGAAAATTTTGTGTTCGTACATTGCGATCAAGTTACCCAGCGTACGAGGCGTGATTTGCTTCACTAGGATAGAGTTTGTTGGACGGTTACCTTCAAACACTTTGAATGGCGCGATCGCTGCCACTTCTTCAGCGTTCTTACCTGCTTTCACCAACTCTTCTTTCACTGTTTCTTCACTCTTACCAAACGCTAGTGCTTCAGTTTGCGCAAAGAAGTTGGACATCAGTTTTTGGTGATGATCGCTAGCTGGGTTGTGGCTGATTGCAGGTGCAATGAAGTCACATGGGATCAGCTTAGTGCCTTGGTGAATCAGTTGGTAGAACGCGTGCTGACCGTTGGTACCTGGTTCACCCCAAATAATAGGGCCCGTTTGGTAAGTCACAGCATTGCCTTCACGGTCAACGTATTTACCGTTTGATTCCATGTTACCTTGTTGGAAGTACGCCGCGAAACGGTGCATGTACTGATCGTAAGGTAAGATAGCTTCTGATTCCGCACCGTGGAAGTTGTTGTACCAAATACCGATAAGCGCAAGGATCACAGGGATGTTGCTTTCTAGGTCTGTTGATACGAAGTGCTTGTCCATCTCGTGAGCACCTTCAAGCAGCTCAACGAAGTTGTCGTAACCTACCGCTAATGCGATTGATAGACCGATTGCAGACCATAGTGAGTAACGACCACCAACCCAGTCCCAGAATTCGAACATGTTCGCGGTATCAATACCGAACTCAGACACGGCTGTCGCGTTCGTTGAAAGCGCAGCAAAATGCTTAGCCACGTGAGCTTGATCACCCGCAGACTCTAGGAACCAATCACGAGCAGTGTGCGCGTTAGTCATGGTTTCTTGCGTTGTGAACGTCTTAGACGCGATCAAGAATAGCGTCGTTTCTGGGTTAACTTTCTTCAACGTTTCAACGATGTGAGTACCATCAACGTTAGATACGAAGTGAAGGTTTAGATGATTTTTGTATGGTGCTAGAGCTTCCGTCACCATGTAAGGACCAAGGTCAGAACCACCGATACCGATGTTCACGATATCTGTAATTGCTTTACCTGTGTAACCTTTCCACTCACCGCCGATAACGCGTTCAGTGAATGATTTCATTTTTTCTAGAACCGCGTTCACTGCTGGCATTACGTCTTCGCCGTCTACCATTACTGGTGTATTCGCGCGGTTACGTAGTGCAGTGTGAAGAACAGCGCGACCTTCTGTTTGGTTGATCGCTTCGCCACTGAACATCGCTTCAATTGCAGATTTCAGCTCAGTCTCGTTCGCAAGAGCGAACAGGTGCTTCAGAGTTTCCTCATTGATGAGGTTCTTTGAGTAATCGACTAGGATGTCTGAGCCGAAACGTGCAGAGTATTTGTCGAAACGCGCTGCGTCTTGAGCAAATAACTCTTTAAGATCCATATCTTGTGCAGATTCGAAATGCGCAGTTAGCGCTTTCCAAGCTTGTGTTTGCGTTGGATTGATATTTTTCAACATGGTCTTTATCCCGATGTTACAGTAGGTTCCATTCCTTACAGTCTAGCGAAAACTGTGGAATCCCCGATTTAGCAAATAGAATATTAATTAGATGTTTGGGCGAATTGCCACAAAACAAGTCTTTGTAATTTTTTTTCAGGTGCCAATTATGACTGAGAGTATTTACACTCACATTGAGTTAGGTCACGTTCCCTGCCCTGAAAATGAACAATTCATTTACGATGACAAGAATCATATCACTTACTAATGACAGGCTCTAATTGGAATAGGATAGACGCCAATTTATAAATTTCCAAAGGAACACGTATGTGGGCACAAAAAACACTGCAATTAAAAGCGAGAAGCCGCGGTTTTCACCTAATAACTGATGAAATTGAACAACAATTACCACAAATAAACGAGCTTTCAGTAGGTTTATTACACCTATTTATTCAGCATACCTCCGCCAGTTTGACCTTAAATGAGAATGCTGATCCAACCGTGCGTATGGACATGGAAGCGCATTTCAACAAGTTTGTACCAGAGCGTGCTCCTTATTATCAGCACACCTATGAAGGTGATGACGACATGCCAGCACACATTAAAGCATCCCTACTTGGCAGTAGTGTGACGATACCAATCCAAAATGGTCGATTAGCTTTAGGGACATGGCAGGGCATTTACTTGGGTGAGCACCGAGACTTTGGCGGCGGCCGCCGCGTTATTGCTACGATTAACGGTGAGTAGATAAAACAAAGGCTAACCTTAGGTTAGCCTTTCGCTGTTTATTTTGAGTACTCCATCTCGACGCGAGGCGTTAGCTTAGTCACGAGTTCATACGCAATGGTACCAATGTGACCCGCCACTTCTTCTACTGGGAGCTCTTTCCCCCAAAGAATTGCTTCGTCGCTGACTTTATCCGTTGCATCTGGTCCCAAATCGACCGTCAGCATATCCATAGAAACTCGACCTGCGATAGGTACTTTACGACCATTTACCCAAACCGGAGTGCCGTTCGGGGCACTTCTTGGGTAACCGTCGCCATACCCTACTGCGATGACACCGACTTTTGTATCTCGTTTACTGGTCCACATACCGCCGTAGCCAACACTTTCGCCCTTCTTAACTTCACGTACCGCAATAAGATGGGATTTAAGTGTCATCACGGGTTGATACCCCAGATCTTGTGCGGTCTTGTCATCAAATGGCGATACACCATACATGATGATGCCCGGACGAACCCAATCCAAATGGCTTTGAGGCCATGCCAACAACCCCGCAGATGCCGCAAGTGAACGCTCCCCCTGACAACCAGAGGTCAACGACTTAAACAGCTCAACCTGTTGGGGAGTGATATGGCTATCCAGCTCATCTGCACAGCCAAAGTGACTCATGTAACGTAACGGCTTGGCTACGTTTGGACACTCTTTCAACCGTGTGACAAACTCATCATATTGCTCAGGGCGAACGCCAAGACGGTGCATCCCACTGTCAATCTTAAGCCACACGACAACCGGAGTTTCAAGGTCGGCTTGCTCCAAAGCGATAAGCTGCTCTTCACAATGCACCACGGTTTGAATGTTGTTCGTCACAAGAACAGGTAAGTCACCTGGAGAGTAAAAACCTTCTAGCAATAGAATCGGCTTTACCACGCCACAAGCGCGCAGTTGCAACGCTTCTTCAATGCGCGCAACACCAAAGGCATCCGCATGGTTGGCATGTTTTGCAACGTGACGTAATCCGTGACCATAGCCATTGGCCTTCACTACAGCCATCACTTTACTTTGGGGCGCTTGCGCTTTCACGCGCTGTAAATTGTGCTGCAACGCAGACAAATCAATGCACGCCTTGGCCGCTTTCATATAGCTCATGGGGTTACTCATCATCAATATCGAATGCAGGACCCGCGTAGTTGTCAAAGCGCGAGTGTTGACCTTGGAAGGTGAGACGCACAGAGCCGATAGGGCCGTTACGTTGCTTACCAATGATGATTTCTGCCGTACCTTTGTATGGGCTATCTGGGTGATACACCTCGTCACGGTAGATGAACATGATCAAGTCGGCATCCTGCTCGATAGAGCCCGACTCACGCAAGTCCGAGTTTACTGGGCGTTTATCTGAACGTTGCTCTAGGGAACGGTTAAGCTGAGACAGCGCCACGACGGGCACATTCAGCTCTTTTGCCAGCGCTTTCAGAGAGCGCGATATCTCCGCAATTTCCAGCGTACGGTTATCAGAGAGTGCAGGCACGCGCATAAGCTGAAGGTAGTCGACCATGATCATCGACAGACCGCCATGTTCACGTGCGATACGGCGAGCGCGTGAACGCACTTCGGTCGGAGTTAGACCGGAGCTGTCATCAATGTACATGTTTTTCTTCTGCATCAAGATACCCATAGTAGAAGAAATACGCGCCCAGTCTTCGTCATCCAACTGACCCGTACGGATCTTGGTTTGGTCAACGCGAGACAAAGAGGCCAACATACGCATCATCAACTGCTCGGCCGGCATCTCTAGCGAGAAAATAAGAACAGGTTTCTCTTGTTGCATGGCCGCATTTTCACACAAGTTCATCGCAAAGGTCGTTTTACCCATCGATGGACGCGCCGCGACAATCACCAAATCAGAACCTTGCAAACCTGCGGTTTTCTTATTGAGGTCAGTGAAACCTGTGTCGACACCCGTTACACCATCTTGCGGTGTTTTATATAACAACTCGATACGTTCTAACGTCTTTTCGAGGATGTTATCAACATTTTGTGGCCCTTCGTTTTCACTGGTTCGTGACTCAGCGATGGCGAAAACTTTACTCTCCGCCATATCAATCAGATCTTCCGAACTTCGACCTTGAGGATCGTAACCCGCATCCGCAATCTCATTCGCGACACCGATCAAACCACGGACGATCGCACGTTCAGCAACAATATCAGCGTACGCATTAATGTTAGCGGCGCTTGGCGTGTTTTTCGCCAAATCTGCAAGGTAAGCAAAACCGCCCACATCTTCTAATTGCTCGTGACGCTCCAGGTATTCCGATAAAGTAATAAGATCGAGAGGCTTGCCCGCTTCAAGAATGGTTTTTACACCTTCAAAAATTAGGCGATGCGGACGACTATAGAAATCACTGCTTACAACACGTTCGGCAACGGTGTCCCAACGTTCATTGTCCAGTAAAAGACCACCAATTACTGATTGCTCGGCTTCTAGTGAGTGAGGTGGCACTTTGATTGCGTCGACCTGACTGTCTGAAGGTTTGCGATTTCTGTTTTCCGCCATGACTTTGCTCGATAACTACTATTGACCCACGATTATAACCTTAACCTAACTGAGATGCTTCCCCGAAGCGACAATTACTTGTTAAGAAATCAACATGCGAACCGCACAAGTAATAGCCTGGTTCTTCCGCCCAGCTCTAATAAAAATTAACCTACCATTGACCCAACAAAATATCTGTATCAGTATCATGCCCTCCTTTTTAATTACGTTCGAGGTTGATGTGTCCCGATACTGGTTACTTAGCTTTAGCTTACTATGCGCTAGTGCATCGTATGCTGACGAATCAGTACAGCCAGAGCAAAATATTGATGTGCCCGACCCATTAAAAACCGAGGTGGAGTTCGGCTATCAAGCTCACACAGGTAACACGGACTCTCGTTCCCTGAATGCTCGTTTGAGTGCTGAATATACGTCAGGTCGACACCGTTCTAATGGTGAATGGAAGTACTACAACTTGTACAAAGACGGTGAAGAAGACAAACGCTCATCCACCTACGCCCTACAGAGTGACTACAAGTTAGGTCCTAAAACGTATTTGTATGGCAGCTTTAAAGGGGTGGATTCTCGTTACAGTGCCTATTTTAAAGACTACACCTTATCAGGTGGTTTGGGTTACCAGTTTTCCTACACTGAAAACTTCATTTTAGAGGTAGAAGTTGGTCCTGGTTTTCGTTATCAAGAACCAAATTTAGATGAGATCGATGATGACGACATTGTCTTTCCCGATATCGTTCGAGAAGGCATTTTTCGAGGGAATATCAATACGACTTGGCACGCACTAGATAATTTGAGTTTCGCGGCTGATATTACGTTGGTAACAGGTAAAAGTAACACTCGGGCCGATAGTGAGCTCAGCGTGACCAATGATATTACTGAAGATATCGCACTAAAACTGGCACACTCTCGTCAGTATCACGATAAAGTGCCTGAAGGCTTAAGCAAAGCGGATAGCGTATTTTCCGTTAATTTACTCTTCGCTTTTTAACCCGTTTTTTCTCCCAGTTTTAGAAATAAAAAAAGCACCTCCGAAGAGGTGCTTTTTAGTATTTCGTCTTGATACTGAATTACTCAGCAGCAACAACTTGTAGGTTCACAGTTGCGAAAACTTCAGAGTGAAGTTGAACGCTGATCTCGAACTCACCAGTTGTACGTAGAGCACCTTCAGGAAGGCGAACTTCGCTCTTAGCAACTTCAACGCCTGCAGCTGTGATAGCGTCAGCGATGTCACGAGTACCGATAGAACCGAATAGTTTGCCTTCGTCACCAGCTTTAGAAGCGATAACTACAGCTTCTAGAGCGTTAACTTTCTCTGCGCGAGCTTCTGCAGCAGCTAGTTGCTCAGCAACTTTAGCTTCTAGTTCAGCACGACGAGCTTCAAACATTTCAACGTTAGCTTTAGTTGCCATAACTGCTTTACCTTGTGGGATAAGGAAGTTACGAGCGTAGCCAGATTTAACGTTTGCAGTATCGCCAAGACCACCTAGGTTACCAATTTTATCAAGTAGAATAACTTGCATTGCTTAATCCTCTTTCTTAATAAAATGAACCGATTACTGATGCTTGTCAGTGTACGGTAGTAGAGCTAGGTAGCGTGAACGCTTGATAGCACGTGCTAGTTGACGCTGGTACTTAGCGCTTGTACCAGTGATACGGCTAGGTACGATTTTACCAGCTTCAGTGATGTAGTTTTTAAGAGTTGCTACGTCTTTGTAATCAATCTCTTGTACGCCTTCTGCAGTGAAACGGCAGAATTTACGACGACGGAAGAAACGAGCCATGGGCTATCTCCTGATCTTAAATTTGAGTAATGTTGTCGGCGTGTAACACTAATTTTCCCACGCCATTTCGGCCGGTTTGATAAGTGACAAAACCACTTACCTTAATGTTACTGCCTTGAACTAAATTCTGAGTTAGTGCTTGTGACCCAAGCCCGCTGACGACTACCGGCATACGACAATAAACTTGTCGAGGTAAGTCAGCTTCGATAATAGTAGAGCGATGCTCCAGCCAAAACCGACAGTGTTCAATGCCACCAGGGCTTTTACTACGAATGGGCGGTTTGGCAATGGTGCCGCTCAGCTCCATTCGATTGGCCATAAGAAAACTTACTCAGCAGCTTCTGACTTAGCTTCAGGCTTAGCTTCAGAACGCTCTTCACGACGTGGAGCACGCTCTTCTTTTTGCTTAAGCATGATAGATTGCTCAGTGATCGCTGCTTTAGTACGCATGATCATGTTACGTAGAACTGCATCGTTGAAACGGAAAGCAGTTTCTAGCTCATCAATTACAGCTTGGTCAGCTTCAACGTTCATAAGAACGTAGTGAGCTTTGTGAAGCTTGTTGATTGGGTAAGCCAGTTGACGACGGCCCCAGTCTTCTAGACGGTGGATTTTACCGCCAGCTTCAGTGATTGAACCAGTGTAACGCTCGATCATGCCAGCAACTTGCTCGCTTTGATCTGGGTGCACCATGAATACGATTTCGTAATGACGCATTGGTTGCTCCTTACGGATTATTCAGCTTCCACAAATGGCTCAGTCGTCCAGAGGAAGCAAGGAACTAAAGATAATTGACTGAGTTTAAGGAGCACGAATAGTACAGAAAGGGCGCAAAATAGGCAAGTGATTATTTGCTCAACGCAGGGGATATTTTATTTCATCCAACGCTAGAAATAACAAAGGCTGCCAATAAAGTGACAGCCTTTAAAATCAGGGCATTATCGCGCGTATATCAGGACTTATTTCACTTCAGCCAGTTCCGTGCGCATTTGGTCGATCACTTGTTTGTAATCTGGCTGACCGAAAATCGCCGAGCCTGCAACAAACATGTCTGCGCCCGCTTCTGCGATTTCACGAATGTTGTCAACCTTCACACCGCCATCAATTTCTAAACGGATATCGCGACCAGACTCATCGATCATCTTACGAACTGCACGCAGTTTATCTAGCGTGTGAGGAATGAATGATTGACCACCAAAGCCAGGGTTAACCGACATTAGTAGAATCATGTCGACTTTGTCCATGATGAACTCAAGGCTCGCAAGTGGCGTTGCTGGGTTTAGTACCACACCAGCCTGACAGCCGTGCTCTTTAATTAACTGCAGTGTACGGTCTACATGATCGGAAGCTTCCACATGGAATGTAATCATCGACGCACCCGCTTTTGCGAAATCAGGAATAATGCGGTCAACCGGTTTCACCATTAGGTGAACATCGATTGGCGCTGTGATGCCGTAATCGCGTAGTGCTTTACATACAGGTGCACCAAAAGTCAGGTTTGGTACATAGTGGTTATCCATAACGTCGAAATGTACCACATCCGCACCCGCTGCGAGTACTTTCTCGACATCTTCACCGAGACGAGCAAAATCTGCCGATAAAATGGATGGAGCAATAAGAAAATCTTTCATACCTGACCTCAGTAGTAATGAGCAAACAATCTGCGCGCAATTCTACCGAAGCCAGTGGGGAGATCCACTATTTAGATTTAATAGTGTGAGAACTAAGAGCTTGGTTGATCCATCTCAGGGGCATGAAAAAGCGCAAGCAGCTCATCGACTTTATTACGACCACTGCCATTGCGGCTAATGGTGCGCTTTACTTTTACTACATTGAGATCTGCACCGTGATACAACCGACGCGTCAACGTAGTGTCGTGGTTAGAAATCAGAACCGGAATACCACGCTCAGTCGCCGTTCTTTCAGCAATGTCGGCTAATGCAGCCTGGTCATCCAACGTGAAACCATTACCTGCGTATGAGGTGAAATTTGCCGTGTTTGAAAGCGGTGCATAAGGAGGATCGCAATACACCACACTCCCCTTACGTGCTCGGCGAAAAGTTTCTGGATAACCTTCACAAGCGAACGTGGCTTTCTTGGCTTTTTCGGCAAAAAACTCCAATTCCGCCTCTGGGAAGTAAGGTTTTTTATATGAACCAAACGGAACGTTAAAGCCGCCTTTTTTGTTGTAACGGCATAGGCCATTAAAACCAAAGCGGTTCATGTACAAAAACGCCAAAGAGCGGTACATCACGTCATCTGTTTTATTAAACTCAGCGCGAATGTGTAAGTAGGCTTCTTTACGGTTATTCTCGGCAACAAACCAACGCTTCGCTTCAGAGATATACTCTTCAGGGCGCTCTTTTAGTAGGTTGTACAGATTGATCAGATCTGGATTGATATCTGCCAGTAGGTAATGGTCATAGTCGGTATTCAGAAACACTGAGCCCGCGCCAACAAAAGGTTCAACTAGCTTTCGAGCCGGCGGTAAATGACGTTGGATGTCTTCAACCAGTCCGTATTTTCCTCCTGCCCATTTAAGAAAGGCTCGTTGCTTTTTCATCTACTGCTCTATCTATCGACCAAAAATTAAGGCTGCGGAATGTAACATATTTTTCAGCGAAGCTCAGGTTTATTTCACTCGATCAATTTCGCGATGAACCTGACGGAGTGATTTTGCCCAAGGACTCACCGACTTAACCGAATCAGGCAAGCTTGCAACGGCATCGCGAGCCATTTGAATTGTCGGATAATCTTGGTATGTGATGATATACCACTCGGTGCCATTGCGAACGGTAGGATAAATTCGTACTTGATCATTCAGCCGATGCTCATCGAGGAAGGCTTGTACATCCTCCATTGACGTCATAGCAGCAAGCTGCAGTGTATAGGCTCTTGGTGATAGTGCTTTTAATTCTTCGCGAGCAAATGAAAACTTAACCACAGGCTGCTTCGCACCGTCTTCTCCTGACTGAGCAGAAGTTTGCGTCATACCTTGATTTGGTTTTACGACTTTAATCAAAGGAGAGTCAGTTTCATCAGCAGTTTCTGCTTTATCAGTACCTACGATATCATCAATCGCTTTTGTGTCTGCTGAATCAGCTTTACCTTCAAGCAATGCATCGACCACATTCGACTCAATCACCACTCTCTGTTGATTGTCATCACTGCCAACGCTCGCCACTTCTTCCGTTACTGCTGGCGGTAATGAATCAGAATCATCAATCGCGCCAGAGCCATCAAGACCACTGCTAGTGTCATCAGTCACAGATTGTAGTGAAGACTGCGCAGCACTGATTCCTGAACCTTCAAAAGTTGGAATAGCCGTTTGCTCTAAACTACCAGCAATTTGCTGCGCTTTATCATCAGGGCTTGGTTGATTATACATCCACCAATAGCCACCAGCAGCAAGCAACAGTAATGCTAATACCACTAACGCAATATTCAGCGGTGAACCGACAATCGAGCGGATAATGATCCTTTTTTCCACTTTCATCTCTCCTAACGCCATGATGTCACCCGGTACTGGGTCAACTTTTTTAAATGCATCTCGAACCCGCTTCTCCGCCTCATCATCAACATAGCGCGCAACAAGTGATTCAAAGAAACGACGGGCTTCCACTTCGGACAACATATCAATATCAAGCTCAACAGGCTTTATCTCTTGTCCGTAACTGAGACGTGACAGCAATCCTTCTAAGCGCCCAGACTGCGTAAATAATAAGACATTGATGGTCCAATTCGGCTTATGATGCGCCTCTAAAACCAGCATCCAAAGCTCAGAAACGAGCGTCTCACTTAATAAATGCGCATCATCAACCACAATCGCGATATCACAAGGCTCATCACCCAATAGTCTTTCGAGGCTATCAAGTAAAGGCTCTTGCTGATTAAACAATGCGTCCGAAACCAGTTGACTCAAAATAAGGATGCGGCGCTGCACATCATCTTGATTAGAATGACAAAGTAACAAACATTGATTCTTGTTACTGGCACCCACTTCAAGGTATCGCTGCGCTAACCAAGATTTTCCATAACCATCATGACCATTAATCGCAATGAAATTGGAACCAAAATTAGTCAGCAATCCTAACCTATCAAGCAACTCGATTTGAGAATCTAATTCCAGAACGTGAGCAACACTCATCTAATAACCTTAATACACTACAAGAATGACGCCCAAAGGCGCCATTACAAGGTTAAATATCGCGACCGAAGTCTATCGCCTGTTTGAGTACGTCTTGTGTCGTATCAGCAATGACCTCGGCACTACCAATGCCTGTAGGTAGAACTAATCTTAATTGACCAGAGAGGACTTTTTTATCTCGCATCATATGTTTGAGGAAGTCATCGAAGCTCATACTTTCTGGAGTATGAACAGGCAGTTTGGCACGACGTAAAATCGCAACAATACGCTCAAATTGCTCTGCTGAGATAAGACCGCGCAGATGCGAAGTTTTGGCCGCCATAACCGTGCCAGCAGAAACCGCTTCACCATGCAGCCAATTGCCGTAGCCAAGCTCAGCTTCAATCGCATGACCAAAGGTGTGACCTAAGTTGAGCAGAGCGCGGATGCCCGATTCTTTCTCATCCTGAGCCACCACTTCCGCTTTTATTTCACAGCAACGTGCAATGGCATAAGTTAGCGCTTCTTCATCCAACGCGTACAAGCGTTCAAGGTTTTCTTCCAACCATACAAAAAAGTCTGCATCGTAAATGATGCCGTACTTAATGACTTCTGCGATACCTGCTGCGAATTCACGCTCAGGCAACGTCGATAAACAGTTGGTATCGATGATCACGGCTTTAGGTTGGTAAAACGCACCTATCATGTTCTTACCCAACGGATGGTTAACCGCGGTTTTTCCCCCCACCGAAGAGTCCACTTGAGATAGTAATGTCGTTGGTATTTGAATAAAGTCGACCCCACGCTGGTAACAGGCAGAAGCAAAACCCACAAGGTCGCCAATAACGCCACCACCTAACGCGATGATCACAACATCACGAGCGTAATTCCCCTCGAGGAGGAAGTTCATCACTTGGTTAAACACATCCAAGTTTTTGTACTGTTCGCCGTCAGGCAATTCTAACAAGGATGCACTACAACCGAGCTGCTCGAGCTGCTTTAAAATTTTGTCAGCATACAAAGGCGCCACTGTGACATTACTGATCACAACAACTTTTTGTTTTGCATTTTTGTTTGAGAGAACTTGAGAGAGGTACGCCGGGTCCTCAAATAACCCGGCGCCAATAGAGATTGGGTAGCTACGCTCAGCTAGGTTGACCGTAATCCGTTCCATCGGTTTGCTCCAATTAAAAAAAAGATAAAAACTTATCTCTCTTCTAGCATTTTTACGATCTGGTTGGCTACCACTTTTGCACTCTGATCGTCAGTGCGAACAGTGTAATCCGCTACTTCTTCATACAGAGGATTACGTTCTTCAGCTAATTGCTCCAATACTTCGCGAGGGTTGTCCGTTTGAAGTAGAGGACGCTTCTTGTCACGGTTTGTGCGCGCAAGTTGCTTTTCAATCGTCGTTTCTAAGTAAACAACAACACCACGTGCCGAAAGACGATTACGGTTTTCTTTGCTCTTAACAGAGCCACCGCCAGTCGCAAGCACGATGCCTTGCTCTTGTGTTAGGTCTTCAAGTACCGCTTCTTCACGCTTGCGGAAGCCTTCTTCACCTTCTACATCAAAAACCCAAGAGATGTCTGCACCAGTGCGTTCTTCGATCACTGTATCGGAGTCAACAAACTCCATATGCAGTTGCTGTGCTAGATGTCTACCAATTGTACTTTTGCCGGCGCCCATTGGGCCAACAAGGAAAATATTACGTTTCTCAGCCATGTTTAGCAGTAATTTACAACATTGATTCAATAAGATCGCCACAAGAAAACACAGCTAAATCGCTGTTCTACAAGGCTTGTGGCACCAGTTCCTCACAGATAATTCGTGATAAGACCCGAAATTATCCAAGCATGGTGCCACTATTGCAACTTTATTTTTGATTTAATCAGTTTTTCACGAGGTAGAACTACTGAATCACCACCTTAGGGGTGACGAAAATTAACAGCTCACTTTTGCCAACATTTTCATAACTTCGACGGAAAAGCGCACCTAATAGTGGCAGATCGCCTAACAAAGGCACTTTGTCCACCGAGTTAGTAATGCTGTGCTGGAAAATACCACCAAGAACGACGGTTTCACCGTTATTTACTAACACTTGCGTCCCGATACGCTGAGTATCAATCGCAACGGCTTCACCAGTGCCTGTTTTCACGACTTGTCCAGGTCTATCTTGCGTAACGCTTAAGTCCAACACAAGACGGTTATCCGGTGTAATTTGTGGCGTCACCTTCAAACTCAATACTGCTTTTTTGAACGTTACCGTCGTAGCACCACTTGATGAGGACTCTAAATAAGGTATCTCGGTACCCTGCTCAATATAGGCAGGCTTCTTATTGGTAGTGATCAAACGTGGGCTTGAGATAATCTCAGCTTTGGACTCTTGTTGCAGCGCAGAAAGCTCGAGGTCTAACAAGGTGTCTGAGCCTAATTTTGCAACCTGAAAAGCAATGCTGGTCGCGTTTGGACTGGTTGCAGCTAAGTTTACGTTTAGGAAGTCATCGATACCTACTCCATCACCGTCACCACCGTCTTCTCCTTCACCACCACCGTTATATAAACCGATCGTGGCAAGGTTGTTTTCTATAGAGCCTCCAACCGTGTTATTGCCATTAATAGAGGTAAAGCCCCAGCGAATTCCCAACTCGTCCATGTTGCCTTCATTAATGGTCACAATACGCGCTTCAATTTGAACCTGCTTCACCGGGATATCCAAAGATTCAATAATTTCTCGAATCACTTCAATGTTTTCAGGTAGCTCACGAATCAATAACGAGTTAGTCCGCTCATCAATGGTCATACTGCCTCGCTCAGACAACATACTGATGTTCCCCTCTCCGTTGATCATCTCTGCAATGTCTGAAGCTTTGGCGAAGTTTACCTTGATGATTTCAGACGAAAGCTCTCCCATCGTTTGTTCTAGCTGCTGCTTTTCGAGTTGCTGTTTTTCGCGCAGATCAAGCTCATCTGTTGGAGCAACCAGAATCACGTTGCCATCAACACGCTTATCTAACCCCTTAACTTGCAAAATAATATCCAACACTTGCTGCCACGGAACACCATCAAGACGAAGTGTGAGGTTACCTTCTACGGAGTCTGAGACAACCAAGTTGAACTGGTTGTAGTCAGCAATCAGCTGTAACACGTTACGTACAGGAATATCTTGGAAGTTAATTGAAATGAGCTTGCCTTCTTTTTCTAGAATGCTTTTATCCGGGGCTTTCTCATTGGGTTTGATCTTAGCCACTTTGATTTCCAAGAATCGCCCCGTTAAACGGTAATCATGCGTATATTCTTCATTAATGTGCGCAACCAAGCGCGTAGTTGAGGTATCGCGAAACACCTCTACACTTTCAACCACAGTCGAGAAATCTTTTACGTCTAGGAGATACAGTTGCTCGTCTTTTACCGAAGTATTAAGCAAATCGATACTTAACCCTTCCTGTACGCGTTTGACATCAACAATCGCGGCAGGTGACGCCAGTTCAACGACAATAACGGCGTCTTTATCTTTATTAGTGCGAAAATCGATACTCTTTAAGGCATTAGACGATACTTCTTCTGCTGCCACTAAAGGGGCTAAAAATACAAACAACCATAAGGAGAAGAGCCCAGTTAGTATCCTTGGTGTACGTGTTAATCCTTGTCTCATTTTCATTACTCAATATCAAAAATAAATGGGGCTATCTCAAAGCCAACTTAACTTTACGCTTCTGCCAACACCCTAAGCCGTCGGGCAACGTTTCATTAATTAACAAATAGGAATGGCTGACATGGGTCACTTTGCCATTGTTGCGTCCGAGGTATTGCCCCGGCTTCACTTTATAAACGGTGCCGTTGGGTGCCTGAACGAGACCAGAAACCGTATTACCCATGCCCATAACTCCTTTCAAACGTAATTGGCTTAGTGGGAATTTTTCTAATTTGCCAGTGCGCCTTCTTGAAGGCGGTTGCCAGCAATCTTTTCTTGCAACGGGCTGAGTGGCGATCGTGGCTTCTTTTGGTAACTCAAAGGGCGCACGCTGTACTTCAGGTGCGTACGTGACGGCAACATACTTATCTGCAGGCTTAAGTTTCTCGACATCTCGACGCGCCTGACTCTCCACCCCTCGAATAAAATCCGTTAATGACTCATCATTCGCCTGACATCCAAGTAGCAGAGACCCCATCAGTACCAGTAACAAGTGCTTACTTGTCATTGTTCGTCTCCTCTGGCTTAAACTGATAGGTATTGGCTCGTACCCTAAAGTGCAGAGTTTCACTTTCTTGGCTGACACGCTGCCAAGTCACATCTTTAAACGTGATGATTCGAGGTAGCGTTGCTATCGCCTGAGAAAAATGTCCGATGTCATGAAAATCTCCCGTTAACTCAATGTTTAAAGGAAGACGATAGAGGAAATGCTCTGATTGCTTCTCACCCCAGTCGATACGGGTAAAGGTCAACTTATTGTCGATACCGAGTTCATTCACCGAAGCGAGCATCGTAGCCAACTCTTTTTGCGCGGGCAGTTGTTGTAGCAATAACTCGTAACGCGTGGTGAGTTCATCCAATTGAGATTGAAGCTGAGGCAATGCAGCTACTTTGTTCGCTTTGATCTTCAGTGCTACCTTGAGCGTCTGCTCCTGCTGGACCAAGTTATTCAATTGCTCTTCTTTTGGCTTAAGGTAAAACCAATAGCCAAAACCTTGAATGAGGAAAATCAGCAGCGCGATAACCACAAGCTGAGGCAACAATGGCCACTCTGCCATTTCATCTATTTCGAGATCCTGCCAATCAACCATGCTGGGCCTCCACTTTCTTCTCCGGCACTTTGAACATGAAAGACACTTTGAACGTTTGGAACTCTTTTCCAAAACGCGCTTTTCCGTGAACGATGGAGTGCATTTCTACATCATTCAACTTGGCCGAACGCTCCATGTTGTCCAGCATCGTGGCAAGTTTTGGAGTGCTATCAGAGATCCCCGAGATCTCAATTTCCAGATCATTCATTTTGATCTTGTCGACATATACACCTTCAGGAATGACGGCTGGCATCAAGTTCATAAACTCGGTCGTTTTGTTTCGACCGTTTTGTAACCCTTCAACCACTTTTAAACGTTCGAGGATTTTGCTGTGCTCTTGCTCGGCGATTTTCATTGCTTCAATACGCTGGTCGAGCTCAGCAATGTAGTGAGTAAGGTAATCAAGCCGCTCCTGCTGCTGATCTTGTTGGTACTCAAAAAACTTTCCAATACCCCATTGAATACCAATGGCGACCAACATGCCTAACGCGACCAAGCTAATGAAACGACGTCGGTGCTCTTCTCTTTGGTTCTCTCGCCAAGGAAGTAAATTAATGCGATAAAGCACGCGCACCTCCTAGCCAATGAATGCCACGAATCGCGAGTCCTGCGGCTGTAGAGAAATGCTGCCAATCCGCGGCACGACGTTTACGTTTGGACACCTTCATCTCAAATAGCCCTAGCGGGTTTAGCAATTCACACTCTAGTGACAGTTGCTGAGATAACTCTTCCGCGAGCATTGGTGTCGAAGCTCCTTCCCCTGATAACCAGATACCTTTGATATTTTGCGAGCCATTAATTGAAGTGTAGAGCTGCATCTGACGTTTCACCCGTTCCACAATTTGGCGATTAAACAGCTCTGTTTTCTCCTGAGCATCATCGGACATCAAATCATCTTGAACAGGGCTGTTTGCTCCGCGTGTGCCGCAAGCAAACTCTTTGTGAAACAGCTCACCTTGTTCGGTAAACATGGTAAAGGAGCTCGATGAGGTGCCAATATCGAGTAAGCAGTACTTATTTTTGTCAGGAAAGCGATCGGCAGTGAGCTTCCAGATATGACCAAGACTTTGTGAATGCACGTCCACTAAAACGGGTTTTAGTCCGGATTTTTGTAATGCATCCACGCGACTATCGACCACATCTTTTCTTGTCGCAAACACTTGATAGTTATCAGTCCCACGCAACCCATCTTCTGCACGAAGACGGACGAAGTCTAAACTCAGCTCTTCGACAGGGAATGGCGATTGATGAGAAAATGCCTGAATCACAGCAAACTCAACCTCGCTATCTTCAAGGTTTTGTTCTATTTGCAATTTTTTACTGATCACCGAATTATCAGGCACTGAAATTGCGACCTTTTTAGCACCAAAAGGCAGTTCTTTTTTAATCAGCTTTAGGGTCTTTACAATTTCTTGATGATTTATAGTGTTATTTTCAGCGACAATACCTTCCTTTAGTAATATTTCTTTGTAACCCAACAGAGCGTAATTGTTGCCTGTGGGTTTAAGTACTACGGCTTTGAGGCTGTTATGGCCTATATCGATGCCGGTAACGATTAGCTTATCCATCTCTTACTCTCGCTCCGAAATTTCTTCGTGCAAAGGTTGTTATTAGCACCCAAATAAGAGTTAATATCTCTATGTGCTAAATTTTTGACCTAAGAGTACAAGGGTTTGCCGTTACACAGCCTCAACCAATCAGGGATTCTCCGGTGAAGTTCATAAAGCGTTTATTATTTTTAACATTGATTTGCATAATTCTTGGAGTCACCACAATATTTGGCTTCTATCAGTACGTGAAGCCTGAATTGCCAGATGTTGCAACTCTAAAAGACGTTGAATTACAAACACCTATGCAGGTGTTTAGTCAAGACGGGAAGCTGATCGCACAGTTCGGTGAAAAGCGTCGTATTCCTGTTACTTATGATGAAATTCCTCAAGACTTAATTCATGCGCTGATCGCAACCGAAGATAGCCGTTTTTACGAACACCCAGGTATCGATCCTATCGGCATCACTCGTGCAGCCGTTGTAGTTGCGATTTCAGGTTCAGCTAAGCAGGGCGCAAGTACCATTACGCAACAGCTAGCGCGTAACTTCTTCTTATCTAATGAGAAGAAGATCATGCGTAAGATTAAAGAGATTTTCATTGCTATCCACATTGAGCAGCTTCTGAGTAAGCAAGAAATAATGGAACTTTATGTCAATAAAATCTTCCTTGGTTACCGCTCATATGGTTTTGGTGCGGCCGCTCAAGTTTACTTTGGTAAGAGCCTTAATGAATTGACGTTAAGCGAACTTGCGACACTCGCAGGGATGCCAAAAGCGCCATCAACGATGAACCCAATTTACTCTCTTGAGCGTGCGACAAAACGCCGTAACGTCGTGTTAATGCGAATGCTTGATGAAAAATACATCACGCAAGAACAGTATGACGATGCACGCAACGAACCTATCGTGGCGCGTTACCACAGTGCTGAAATTGAACTTTCCGCTCCTTATGTGGCGGAACTAGCTCGTGCATGGGCCGTGAAAGAGTATGGTGAAGAAGAAGCCTATACCTCTGGCTTGAATATCTACATGACGGTGGACTCTAAACTGCAAGATGCCGCGAATACATCCGTGGTAAATAATCTGCTGTCATACGATGAACGTCACGGCTACCGCGGTGCGGAGAAAGTGCTTTGGAAAGAAGGTGAAACCGCTTGGAACAGCGAGCAAATAGAAAAGCACCTTAAGAAGCAACCAACTTATGGTGACCTTTACCCTGCCGTCGTGACAAAAGTCGATGATAAAACTGCGCAAGTTTGGGTTAAAAACCATGAAGAGCAGACCATTCCTTGGACTGGAATGCATTGGGCACGTAAATACATAACCGAAAACCGCCAAGGCTCAACGCCAAAATCAGCGCATGATGTTCTAGCGACGGGTCAACAAGTTTGGGTTCGCGAAGTGAGCGAAGCCAATGAAGATGACAACACGACACAAAGCTGGAAACTGAGCCAAGTGCCAACAGCGAACACCGCGTTTGTCGCGATGAACCCGGAAAATGGTGCGATATTATCGTTAGTGGGTGGTTTTAACTTTGTTCATAGTAAGTTTAACCGTGCCACTATGTCAGTGCGTCAGGTTGGCTCAAGTATCAAACCATTTATCTACTCAGCAGCAATTGACAAGGGACTTACCTTAGCCACTCTGATCAACGATGCGCCGATTAACAAATGGGACGCAGGTTCTGGTTCGGCTTGGCGACCTAAAAACTCACCACCAACCTATGGCGGTCCAACTCGCCTTCGTCTCGGCTTAGCTCAGTCAAAGAACGTGATGGCAGTGCGTACGCTGCGTGAAGTAGGCCTTGATGAAACACGTCAGTACCTTACTCGTTTTGGCTTTGATATTAACCAAGTACCACGTTCAGAGACCATCGCGCTCGGAGCTGGCAGCTTAACACCAATGAAAGTGGCACAAGGCTACTCTGTATTTGCGAACGGAGGTTATTACGTCGAACCGTTCTACGTAGAACGCGTGGAAGATGCATTCGGTGAAGTGCTGTTTAAAGCGAATCCAAAAAGCGTTTGTCATAAGGATTGCCCACAAATGAGCGATGAGCCAGACAATCGCTATGCCGATGAGTTTGGCGAACAAGACGTCGCGATTGATGGTTTGGCAACAGACAACGCACTGGAAAATGATGAACCTCAATATGCTCCACAAGTTATCTCTGAGCAAAACGCATTCTTGATGCGTGAGATGATGTACAGCAACATTTGGGGTGGTGGTAACTGGCGTGAAGGTACGGGGTGGAACGGTACTGGCTGGCGTGCACAAAAACTGGGGCGTCGTGATATCGGTGGTAAAACGGGTACAACGAATGACTCCAAAGATGCTTGGTACAACGGCTATGGTCCTGGTGTTGTTGCCATTGCTTGGGTTGGTTTTGATGATCACTCACGCGCCCTTGGTCGCACAACGGTTAATAGTAACCTAGGCAAAGGCCAAATTTCCGGTGCCGAATCGGGTGCGAAAACCGCAGAACCCGCTTGGATTGACTTTATGCGCGTTGCACTAGAAGAAACACCTGAGCAAGGTAAAAATATTCCAGATAACATCATTCGTGTTCGTATTGATCGCAACACTGGCATGCTAACGCACAAAGTAGACAGCACATCGATGTTCGAATACTTTGAAAAAGGCACTGAGCCTACCGAATACGCTGGAGACCGTTTGGAAGACAGTATTTATTCTTCCGGCTCTGGCGCAGAAGAGCTGTTCTAAATCACTAAAGCAAAAGGGAGAGCATTCGCTCTCCCTTTTTTATGTCGGCTTTTACGCCGCGGCGTTCAATGAAGGATAAGAAGCCAATACTTCTTTAATCTTCGCCGCCAAAGCTTCAAACCTTGCACGCAGTGGTGAGCCCGGGCGATATACAAGGACTATATTGCGCGAAGGCGTAGGGTTAACGGCTGGTACATAGCACACGCCATCTTTTTGCTTCTCATTGGGGATAGAAAGCTGAGGCAATAACGTAATCCCAGCACCAGCAGCGACCATATTCCGCAGTGTCTCCAAACTGGTTGCCTTAAAGCGTTCATCGTCTTTCGCTCCGGCAGCAAAACAGAAACCTAACGCTTGATCACGCAGACAGTGACCGTCTCCTAGCGCTAAAACGGTTTTACCATTCAACTCCAACATATCAACATGGTCGAGAGAGGCCCACTCATGATCACATGGCACCGCAACGCTTAACGGCTCGTTATACACTTCGATTTCTTTAAAAGGTGCCGTTTCATCAACCGAAGCCAAGACTAAGCAGTCCAATTTACCTTCTTCTAATTGACGCACCAACTGATGTGTTTGAGCTTCGTGCAGGAACAGCTCCAGTTCAGGAAATGCTTCTTTTATCTGCGGCAGAATTTTGGGTAGTAGATACGGACCTACCGTCGGGATGAAACCGATATGCATAGGCCCAGTCATTGCTCCGCTCTGACCACTCGCCATATCTTTAAAAGTTTTCACTTCACTTAAGATACGCTTAGCTTGCTCCACCAACTGCAACCCTGAATCGGTAAACAAAACGCGACGGCTGCTTCGCTCTAAAAGCGTGGTACCGAGTTCATCCTCTAGCTTACGAATTTGTCCACTCAATGTTGGTTGGCTAACAAAACATGCTTCTGCCGCTTTGCGAAAGTGCTTATGTTCCGCAAGTGCAACTAAGTACTCAAAATCTCGAATATTCATAACTCACAATTCGCTTCTTTTAACAATAGCTAATACCTATCAAAACCATAACACCAAACGATTAGAGCTATCAAAGGAATTTTTACAATAATGGGCTCAACAGAACGAAACAGAGCAAAGAAAAACGCTAAGCTCTATACGCATAATTTAAAATAGTTAAAGGAAATCATTATGTTTGTATCTAAAGAAGGTCAAAAAGTCCCTCAAGTTACTTTTCCAGTTCGTCAAGGTGACTCTTGGATGAATGTAACGACTGATGAGCTATTTAAAGGTAAGACCGTTATCGTATTTAGCTTACCAGGTGCATTTACTCCAACCTGTTCATCAAGCCATCTACCTCGTTACAACGAGTTGTTCCCTGTATTTAAAGAGCACGGAGTGGATGAGATTATTTGTGTCTCAGTCAATGATACGTTCGTGATGAATGCATGGAAACAAGACCAAGAAGCAGAAAACATCACCTTCATTCCTGACGGTAATGGTGAGTTCACCGATGGCATGGGCATGTTAGTGGATAAAAACGACATCGGCTTTGGTAAACGCTCATGGCGTTACAGCATGCTAGTAAAAGATGGCGTAGTAGAAAAAATGTTCATTGAGCCAAACGAACCAGGCGACCCATTCAAGGTGTCAGACGCAGATACGATGCTGAATTACATAGCGCCTGACTACAAAACGCAAGAATCCATCACGGTGTTCACTAAACCAGGCTGCCCTTTCTGTATGAAAGCGAAACAAAACCTGATTGACCACGGTCTTCAATATGAAGAAGTGATTCTGGGTAAAGACGCAACGACAGTTAGTCTACGAGCTATATCTGGTCGCACGACTGTTCCACAAGTCTTTATCGGTGGCAAGCACATCGGCGGTAGCGAAGAGCTAGAAGCGTATCTAGGCTAAGCTGTCCATAGCCTACACCCTCGGTCTCCGGTGCCTTTGGCTCGGAGGCCAACCCTAACTCACTTCTTCTACCAGTCTAGATAAGTAGTCGTCTACCGATAAGGTGACTCCTTATACAGATTCAACGACCCAATTCACTCTCCAAGCTCAATGTAGCTAGCTTGGCTTAAAAACAAAAAGCGAGAGTTCACGATGAAACAAGTTAATGTCGACGTAGCGATTATTGGTGGTGGTACTGCTGGTCTTGGCGCTTATCGAGCAGCAAAAGCTCATACTAATAGCGTAGTAATGATTGAAGGCGGCCCTTACGGAACAACCTGTGCTCGCGTCGGTTGCATGCCCTCTAAGCTGTTGATTGCGGCCGCAGAAAGTGCCCACCAAATCGAAAAAGCGCCTGGATTTGGGATCCATCCGCAAGGTGAAATACGCATTAACGGACAAGAAGTTATGGATCGTGTAAAGCGCGAACGCGATCGTTTTGTTGGCTTTGTGCTTGAAAGTGTCGATGATATTCCCGCTGAAGACAAACTATCGGGCTACGCGAAGTTTGCCGATGACCACACTCTCATCATAGATGATCATACTCAGGTCACCGCAAAACGGATTGTGATCGCGACGGGCTCTCGTCCTGCTTATCCAGCAGCTTGGAATGAGTTGGGTGACCGTCTCGTAATTAATGATGATGTCTTTGATTGGGATGATTTGCCTGAGTCCGTTGCGGTATTTGGCCCTGGAGTGATCGGTCTTGAACTCGGTCAAGCATTGCACCGCCTAGGGGTGAAAGTGAAGCTCTTTGGTCTTGGTGGTCAAGTTGGTCCACTGACAGATCCAGAAGTGATGGCTTATGCAGATAAAACTTTTAAAGAAGAGTTCTATCTTGATGCCGATGTAAAAGTAGAAAGCATGAAGCGCATACCATCATCGAATGCAGCAGGCGCAGATAAAGTTGAAATCAAATTCATTAACCACGACGGTGAATTAGAAACCTTTATTGTTGATTACGTTTTAGCAGCCACTGGACGACGTCCAAACGTAGATAAGCTAGCGATCGAGAACACCAATGTGGCATTAGATGAACGCGGTGTACCAACCGCAGATCACTACACATTGCAAACCTCCGTAGAGAGTATTTTTATTGCGGGTGATGCAAGTAACCAAGTTCCACTGCTGCACGAAGCCGCTGACCAAGGTCGCATTGCTGGTGATAATGCTGCTCGCTTCCCGGATATTCGTGCAGGTCTGCGTCGTTCGCCAATTTCAGCTGTATTCTCCGATCCGCAAATAGCTATGGTCGGTGAAACTTTCAAACAACTGGAAACTCGCTTAGGAAGCTGTGGTTGTTTTGTTACTGGCGAAGTCTCGTTTGAGAATCAAGGACGTTCACGTGTCATGCTACGAAACAAAGGGATGTTACATGTCTATGGCGAGCAAGGTACTGGACGCTTTTTAGGTGCAGAGATGATGGGGCCGAACGCAGAACACCTCGCGCATCTTTTGGCTTGGGCACACCAAAATAGAATGACGGTTTCTGAGATGCTAGATATGCCCTTCTACCATCCAGTGATCGAAGAGGGTGTCCGCACCGCTCTACGTGATTTGAATGCAAAACTACACTTAGGGCCAGAAATGGTGAAACATTGCCTTGACTGTGGGCCTGGTTGCTAACGCTTTCATACTCAATCGAGCCAGTCTTTACATACCAAACAAAACAGAAAGCCTCGTGATTAACGAGGCTTTCTGTTGACTACTTTGAGGCGATTACATAAGTACTACACTGCCATCATTGCGTAACGACTTACCATGATGATCGCGACTACACCGATCGTAAAAAAGCCACCAGCGATACTCAGCGCAAATTTCAATTCTGTCGACATGATTATTTTTCCTATTAAAGACTGACAGCGCACCATACATCAATCACGTGCCACATAAGCTCTACAAAGCTAACTTTCCATTTTTGGTTGTGTTCCTGCACTCTAAGCTGCGACAAAAAACGCTTTCTCTCTTTGTGTTGGGTATATAATCTGAAGCAACACTGATGCCTTGGAAAACACTATGACTTGTCGCCGTTGCGAGGAACATTGGTTTTGGAAAAAGCTTGGGCGTTGCCAACGATGCTTGGATCAGTTAACGGTGCTTTCGGTACTGTGCTGGATTGTGTGGTGGTTTGCGTTCAAAGATGATCCACAAAGCATCGAGTCGATCGCTTTGATCTTTGCTGGTTTCGCTTTCAATATTTTATTGTTTTTGCACTTATGGATGCGTTTTGTCATCTTGCCGTGGCAACGTCGGCGAGGACGAAAAGAGACGGATAAAAAAGAGTAAAGTGGCAGATAGAAAAAAGCCCCAAAACCAATATCAGCTCTGGGGCTCTCTTAGATTCTTCTAAGAAAAAGCAGTGGTACTTTAATAGACCGAGCTTCCTCTCAAAGGTTCCAAATTTTTTCGATTTTTTTAGCAAATACTGATGTAAGTGAATCAGAAAATAACTATGTCATTGAATGCTAATAAAATCACTCCGAAATTTCAGCTCATGCCACATGCGATTTTTGGATCACTTGCTCCATTAAATTGATCTCTAGCGCCACTTCATCACACGCGTGCTGACGTGGACACTGATCGCAATCTTTCAAGACTTTTTCCGGCAACAGCGACTTCGATGTTGGTAAGAAGCTCTGCTTCATAAAGAACTCTGGCGTTCGAGTGAGGACAAAGACCTTCTTTATCGCCATTTGACGTGCTTTCTCAACCAAGTGATTTACGATTGCACTGCCCTGCCCTTGGCCTTGCCAGCCCGCTTCGATACCAAGAGAGCGTATTTCAGCCAACCCTGAGTCATACACATATAGAGAAGCGCAACCTGTCACTTCACCATGATGCTCAGCCACCGCGAAGGAGCCTATATCTCTCACGAGCTCATTTCGAGAGCGGGGTAGATTCTCACCGAGGTTCGCCCAATAAGCCACCATGCCCTCTAGTGTTTCAATGTCCGTCAAACGTGCAGGACGCACTTTCACTGCCGAGCTGTCACGCTGGCTCAGACGTTTATCCGCTTGCTCTACCGCATAAGCGACTTGGTGAGGCGAAACGCCACCCAGCGCACAACGTTTTTCCAAACAAGACTCTATTGTCAGAATGTCATACACATCATCTTCAATCACCTCAGAGAAGGCTTTTAGCTCTTGCAGAGACAATTCTTCCAGCGCGCAGCCTTTGTCAATTGCCCCTACCACCGCTACGCCCACAATATGGTGCGCCTCACGGAATGGGATGCCTTTCGCCACTAAGTAATCAGCTAACTCCGTCGCGTTCGCATACCCTTGCTTCGCAGCTTCAAGCGTACGCTCACCATTCACTTTAATGCCATCAAAACACAGCGCTGCCATTTCCATGCAATCATTCCATGTGTCTAACGCATCAAACAACCCTTCTTTATCTTCTTGCATGTCTTTGTTGTACGCCAATGGTAGGGCTTTCACTGTCATCATCATGCTCGATAATGCGCCATAGACACGCCCTGTCTTACCACGGATCAACTCAAGTGCATCCGGATTTTTCTTCTGTGGCATTAATGACGAACCAGACGTCACCGTATCCGCTAACTCAATAAAGTTAGACTCCCCTGAGTTGTAGAAGATCATATCTTCTGCAAGACGAGAAAGGTGCAACATAGAAATCGAGGCCACCGACATCAGTTCCATCACATGATCACGATCCGAAACCGAATCGAGTGAATTACGCGTAGCGCGGTGGAAACCAAGGTTATGAGCTAATTGTTCACGATCAATCGGATAAGCCGTGCCAGCTAAAGCACCCGAGCCAAGTGGACAAGTGTCGAGACGCTGTAAGGCATCATTCAGACGAGAGTAGTCACGCTCGAACATTTCAACATAAGCCAAACACCAGTGAGCAAAGGTGACAGGTTGAGCGCGCTGAAGATGAGTATAGCCAGGCAATACAGTACCTTGGTGCTGCTTAGCAACATGAACCATTTGTGCTTGCAGACGATCTAAAGCAATCAACAGTTGCTGGCCTTGCTGACGACACCAAAGTTTTAGGTCTGTCGCTACTTGGTCATTACGAGAACGCCCAGTGTGGAGTTTTTTACCTAAATCTCCCACTTTACTAATCAGCTGCTGTTCAACCCAAGAGTGGATATCTTCTGCATCTGAGCGAAGAATTTGATGAGGATCTTCCATCACTTCTAACTTCAGCTCGTTTAAAGCAAGTTCCAGCTTTTGCTGTTCTTCTGCAGATAGAACATCTACAGAAAGCAGAGCTTTAGACCATGCGATTGAACCTACGATGTCTTGCTCAGCCAATCGGTAGTCAAAACGCAACGAATCGTTAAACTCTTTAAATCTAGTGTCTGCCGCTTGGGTAAATCTTCCGCCCCATAATGCCATTGCGTTTCTCCTGATGACTATTGCTTACTCTAACGTTCTCGAATGAGTAGTAACCAATTTGATGGTCATTTGCTCACTTTTTCTTATGGGTCAACGTTACGGCAATTTCGACAAAAAATAAAGTATAAATTCAATATTTTTACATATATATTCAAACGGAATGCATTTGCATCTTTGTGCTCGTAGACGTAAGCCAACAAAAAAGACCTGCTATCCAATAGCAGGTCTTTACTCAATCCGAGATGTGGAGAGATTATTTCTTCTGGCTGTTCAACGCACGGATACGGCTTGATAGCGAGTAAAGACGGATGAAACCACCCGCATGGCTTTGGTCGTAAACCTCATCTTCACCAAAAGTCGCGAACTCTTCTGAGTACAAGCTGTTGTCAGAACGTTTTTGCGTTACCGTGGCTTGGCCTTTGTAGAGCTTAACAACCACTTCGCCATTCACGTCTTGCGCTAACTCTTCAGAAGCGGCAAGGATCGACTTACATAGCGGCGTAAACCAACGGCCATCGTATACAAGGTGAGACGCTTTTAGACCCAGCTCTTCACGGAATTCGAATGATGATTTGTCTAGCACTAGCTGTTCAACGGCACGCAGCGCTTCCATCATGATGGTGCCTCCCGGTGTTTCGTAGCAGCCACGAGATTTCATTCCTACTAGACGGTTTTCAACGATATCGATACGACCAACACCGTGCTTCGCACCTTTTTCGTTTAGATACACCAACGCGTTGTATGGTGTCATCGCTTCACCATCAACTTCGACCACTTCACCTTTTTCTACTTTCAGCGTGACGTATTCCGCTTCGTTTGGTGCTTGCTCTGGGTCTACAGTCCATACCCAGCAATCTTCGTTTGGTGCGTTCCACGTATCTTCTAGGACGCCACCTTCAGTGGAAATATGCCATGCATTTGCATCACGTGAGTAGATCTTAGTAAGAGACGCTGAACAAGGAATGTTACGCTCAGCTAGGTAATCTAAACATTCTTCACGGCTCACTAGGTCCCATTCACGCCAAGGGGCAATCACCTGTAGATCTGGTGCTAGTGCTGCGAATGCGCCTTCGAAACGAACTTGGTCATTACCTTTACCTGTACAGCCGTGACACAATGCGTCCGCGCCCACTTTACGTGCGACTTCAACCTGTGCTTTAGCAATAATTGGACGCGCCATTGATGTTCCCAGCAGGTACTTACCTTCGTAGTACGCGCCGGTTTTTAGCGTTGGGTAAATGTAATCCGCCACCATCTCTTCTTTCAGATCAGCGATGTAACACTCAGAAGCACCTGAGGCTTTTGCTTTCTCTTCAATACCTTCTAGCTCTTCTGCGCCTTGACCAACATCGGCAACGAAAGCAACGACTTCACAATCGTAGTTCTCTTTTAGCCACGGGATAATTACTGAGGTATCTAGACCGCCTGAGTATGCGACTACCACTTTATTTACGTTCACTTTGCTCATCTTTATTCTCCAAACTTAACTGGCGCTGCGCTCGGCGGTCAGTGCCAACTACTACTTCCTAATATTGAATTCTTTTGCTGATGCTTATTGAGGCAAAAATTGCGTTCCAATACTTTCACCAGCGAATAGCTGTACTAATTTTTCTGGGTAACGCCAGGTCGCGACTTCGATAGGACGACCAAGATCATTGGCCGCCTCCAAAGCAGCTTTAACTTTGACGATCATGCCGTCTGTGATCACCTGCCCTTTGATCAATGCATCGGCTTCTTGCTCAGATAGCGTTTTGATCAAATGCCCTTTGCCATCGAGTACGCCACTCACATCTGACAACAGGACTAATTCAGCATCGAGAGCACCTGCCACCGCGACTGCGGCTTGGTCAGCATTCACATTCATCATCTGGCCATCTGTGGTTAAGCCAATTGAACTGATGATCGGCAATGCACCTGTGTTTAGTACCTCTTGTAATAGCGTTGAATCACCCGGTGATGCTTTACCTACCGCGCCGAGTTCTGGGTCAAGTTCTTCAACAAGACACAAACCACCATCCGCAAGGCTAAGACCCACAGCGTTAAGACCGTCCGCAATCGCTTGACCTTGAAGCAACTTATTTGCGGTACCTGCAAGCGCACCTGCAATCACCGGAATTTGATCGTAAGGCGTTACGCGTAAACCGTTTTTCTTTACGGTTTCAAGCTGAAGCTTTGCCATCAACTCATCAACTAGGTAGCCACCGCCATGAACGATGGCGATTTGTCGCTGTGCCGATTTTTGGTAAGCCGCAATGGCACCAAACAGTTGGCTTAAGGTTTGAGTGCAAGATAGAGCAGCACCGCCTAGCTTAATGACTAAAGGAGCTTGATTGGTTTGCGTCATCGCATTTCCCTCTTTCAACGACTACAGCAACGCTGTCAGTTCTGGGTAACCGTAATGAATATTGAGACATTGCATCGCTTGACTCGATGCACCTTTAAGTAGATTGTCGATAGCCGAAATCACAATGATGTGTTCGCCTTGTACCTTCCAGCCGATATCACAGAAAGGGGTATTTTCGACATCCTGAATACGTGGAATACCGTCGCCTTTAAGACGCACCGCAGGCTTGCCTTGATAAGCTTGTTCAAACGCCTGTGCCACTTGTGCTTCTGTCACACCTTGCGCAAGCTTCATGGTGATAGTGGCAAGAATGCCGCGTTTAAAGTTGCCTAGGTGCGGAGTAAAAATCACATCGCAACCTAAGTGCTGAGCAATTTCTGGTTGGTGACGATGAGTAAATACACCATAAGGTTGCAAGCTCACTTCACAGAAACTGTTCACCATAGAAGCTTTACGCCCAGCTCCGGACACACCGCTGATCGCGTTAATGACAGGCCATTGATTGGTATCCACTAATGCATTTTCGAGTAGAGGTTTGATGGCTAACTGCGAAGCAGTCGGGTAGCAACCTGCTACAGCAACTAAGGGAGCAGTTTTAATTGATTCCTGATTCCACTCTGCTAAGCCGTATGCAGCTTTATCTAGCCAGTTATTATGTTGATGCTCGAAGCCATAAAAGGTGGTGTAAAAACCTTCACTTTGGACGCGGAATGCCCCCGATAAATCGAATACCTGACAGCCGGCCTCCAAGAAAGTTGGGGCTAGATCGTGGCTCACCTCATGAGCCGTTGCTAAAAACACCACATCCGATTCTTGAGCGATTTGCAGTGGATCCGTTAGTGGCGAAACCGGCATAGCAATGATGCCTGCTAACTTACCGTGCAGCTGCGCAATATTCTTTCCTGCATCAACACTGTTGGCGGAAACGTATAAACCTGATAGCGTGAGTTGTGGGTGTTTATTAACCATTAACGCTAACTCTGCGCCGGTGTAACCGCTGGCTCCAATAATCGTGGTTTTTAGCATTGTGTGACATCCATATACTTAAAGGCTTAAATGACTATTCATATTTAACTTTTGCTTTATTTTGATTTTTTATTCATTAAATATGATTTAATATGTGTTTTACATTTTTGTGGTCTGTCTGTCAACAGGAGATTTGAAGAATCCATGCAATTACCAACTTTTCTAGAGGTCTATGAAGGACTCATCAGCACCTCTTCTATCAGCTCCACGGATCCGAGCTGGGATCAGGGCAATGCAAAAGTCATCGAAAAACTCGCATCTTGGTTTAAAGATCTGGGTTTTAGCGTTGAAGTGATCGAAGTCGAGCCAGGCAAGCACAATATGATCGCACGTATGGGAGAGGGTGAAGGCGGCCTTTTACTTGCTGGCCATAGTGATACCGTGCCATTCGATCAAGGGCGATGGAACTTTGATCCACATAAGCTGACTGAAAAAGACAACCGCTTTTACGGTTTAGGCACGGCAGACATGAAAGGCTTTTTTGCCTTTATTTACGAAGCCGTCAAAAAAGTCGACTGGAGCAAGCAGAGCAAGCCGCTATACGTATTAGCCACTTGTGACGAAGAAACCACAATGTTGGGTGCACGACATTTCACCGTAAACGCCCCTTTTAAGCCGGATTACTGCATTATTGGTGAGCCTACCAGCCTCGTTCCTATTCGCGGCCACAAAGGTCATGTGGCGAATGCAATTCGGGTCACGGGTAAGTCAGGCCATTCATCCGATCCTGCCTTAGGCGTTAACGCGATTGAGATCATGCATGAAGTGATGTTTGCCATGATGCAACTGCGCGATAAATTGGTGAAAGAATACCACCATCCGGGTTTTGCCATTCCAAGCCCTACCCTAAACCTTGGACACATTCACGGCGGTGACAGCGCTAACCGTATTTGTGGTTGCTGTGAGCTGCACTATGATGTTCGCCCACTACCAGGGATCAGCCTGGATGGCCTAGAAAATATGCTGCGCGGAGCATTAAAAGAAGTCGAAGCAAAGTGGCCTGGACGCTTGGAGATAATTCCGTTACATGAACCAATTCCGGGTTACGAATGCCAACATGACCACCCATTTATCGGTGGTGTTGAAGAGATCTGCCAAACCAGTTCAGAAACCGTGAACTACTGTACTGAGGCGCCCTTCTTACAACAGCTCTGTCCAACCTTAGTTCTTGGCCCGGGTTCAATTGACCAAGCGCACCAACCGGATGAGTTTCTCTCATTTGATTTTATCGATCCCACAATTGATGTGCTTTCAAAGGCAATGGTCAAGTATTGCTGTTAATACGCGAATAAACTCAAAAGTCAGTGCAGCTCGATTGAGCTGCATCTTTTTATCTTCACAATTTAGCACTAGTCTTAACACTTCTTTAACTTGTTATTTTGTAATTAATTTTCACTTCTTATTCTACAGCTGCCGTAAATTTGCTCTAAATCAGGAGACAGCGGAATAATTGCAAACTTAGTCTGCTTTATTTGACTATAACTGGTGCTTTTCGCTAGATTGGAGTCTTAACAAGGACAATGGATGTAGTTTTTTTACGAGGCAGGACGACAATGAACGAGAAATACGCCGCACTCAAAAGTAATGTGCGCATGTTAGGCCACTTATTGGGTAACACCATTCGCGATGCCCATGGCGAAGAAATCTTCGAGAAAGTGGAAACCATTCGTAAATTATCCAAATCAGCTCAAGCAGGAAATCAAGCAGACAGGGACAGCTTGATCGAAGAAATCAAACATTTACCTGATGAGCAGCTAACGCCCGTTACCCGTGCGTTTAACCAATTTCTAAATCTCACCAATATTGCTGAGCAATACCACACGATTTCACGCCATTGTGAAGAGCACATTTGTGAACCAGACGCGATTAACTCGCTGTTTTCTAAACTGGTACAAAACGATGTGAGCAAACTGGACACTGCGCAAGCGGTTCGTGATCTGAATATTGAATTGGTATTGACGGCTCACCCAACGGAAATCACGCGTCGCACGATGATCAACAAGTTGGTCAAGATCAACGAGTGCTTATCAAAGTTGGAACTGAGTGATCTTTCTTCTAAAGAGCGCAAGAAAACCGAGCGTCGTTTAGAGCAACTGATCGCGCAAAGCTGGCATTCAGACGTAATTCGACAACAGCGCCCTACTCCGCTGGATGAAGCAAAATGGGGTTTTGCAGTCGTTGAAAACTCACTATGGGAAGCGGTGCCAGACTTCTTACGTGAAATGAATGATCGTCTGCAGTCTTACTTGGGTGAAGGTTTACCAATTGATGCGCGCCCTGTGCACTTCTCTTCTTGGATGGGGGGCGACCGCGACGGTAACCCGTTCGTCACTCATAGCGTGACACGTGAAGTATTGCTTCTGTCTCGTTGGAAAGCCGCAGATCTTTATCTCAATGACATCAACGAGTTGATCAGTGAACTGTCTATGACGGTTTCAAACGACCAAGTTCGTGAGCTTGCTGGCGAAGATCAGCACGAACCATATCGTGCGATCCTGAAACAACTTCGCTCACTATTGAACGAAACCAAAGATATTCTCGATGCTAAGATCCATGGTCAAAAACTGGCCGTTAAAGCTCCGTTGCAAAAAGTCGAGCAACTTTGGGAACCTCTGTATGCCTGTTACCAGTCGCTAAATGAATGTGGCATGGGTGTGATCGCAAATGGCTCTCTACTAGATACATTGCGCCGCGTAAAAGCATTTGGTATTCATCTTGTTCGACTTGATATCCGCCAAGAGAGCACGCGTCATTCAGACGTATTGTCTGAATTAACCCGCTACTTAGGCATTGGTGATTACGAACAATGGAGCGAGCAAGATAAGATTGCTTTCCTAACCAACGAACTCGCATCTAAGCGTCCTCTTCTGCCTCGTGATTGGGAACCATCAGAACCTGTCAAAGAGGTTTTGGACACCTGTAAGATTATTGCAGCACAACCGCGTGAAGCATTCGGTGCCTACGTAATTTCTATGGCACGCACTGCATCGGATGTGTTAGCAGTCCACCTACTTCTGCAAGAAGCTGGCTGCCCATATCGTATGGATGTTTGCCCGTTATTCGAGACTCTAGACGACTTGAACAATGCAGAATCGGTCATCAAACAGCTGATGGGTATCGACCTATACCGTGGCTTTATCCAAAACCACCAAATGGTCATGATTGGTTACTCTGACTCAGCGAAAGATGCGGGTGTCATGTCTGCAGGCTGGGCTCAGTACCATGCGATGGAATCGTTAGTAAAAGTGGCGGAAGAAGAAGGTGTTGAACTGACTCTATTCCACGGTCGTGGCGGTACAGTAGGCCGCGGCGGCGCGCCAGCACACGCAGCACTTCTGTCTCAACCACCAAAAAGCTTGAAAGGTGGTTTGCGCGTAACAGAACAGGGCGAGATGATCCGCTTTAAACTGGGCCTTCCAGATGTCGCCGTAAACAGTTTTAACCTTTACGCGAGCGCGATTCTAGAAGCCAACCTATTGCCACCACCAGAGCCAAAACAAGAATGGCGCGACTTAATGGAAGTGCTATCAGAAGTTAGCTGCGAGTCTTATCGCAACGTAGTTCGCGGCGAGCCTGATTTTGTGCCTTACTTCCGTCAAGCGACACCAGAACTCGAGCTCGGTAAGTTGCCACTTGGCTCTCGTCCTGCAAAACGTAATCCGAAGGGCGGAGTGGAAAGCTTACGTGCAATCCCATGGATCTTCTCGTGGAGCCAAAATCGTTTGGTACTTCCAGCATGGTTAGGTGCGGGTGAAGCGATTCAATACTCCATCGATAAAGGTCACCAAGCGCTGCTCGAAGAGATGTGTCGTGAATGGCCGTTCTTCTCGACTCGCCTTGGCATGTTAGAAATGGTGTACTCGAAGTGTAATATCGATATTTCTCGCTATTACGATGAGCGATTGGTGGATGAATCACTCCGTCCACTCGGTGAAAAGCTTCGCGCTCAGCTTCAAGAAGATATCAAAGCAGTACTGAATGTAGAGAACAACGAAAACTTGATGCAGCATGACCCTTGGGGACTCGAATCGATTCGCTTGCGCAACATCTACGTTGAGCCATTGAACATGCTACAAGCCGAGTTGCTATACCGTACACGCCAAACCGAAGAAGCATCTGCAAACCTAGAAGAAGCGCTAATGGTGACAATTGCTGGTATTGCAGCTGGCATGCGCAACACAGGCTAATCGCTTCATTTGTAATAAAAAAGCTGAGCAAGTGCTCAGCTTTTTTTGGCGCTGGATAATTGCACAACCAAAAGGCAGTTTAATAAACTATAAAAAACCCAAAAATTACCACACAAAAAGAATAAAAAACCACAAGTTAACACTATTGATTATTATGTTAGTTTTTTAGGGTAATTTTGTCCTACTATTCCACTTCATGCTTATTATTTATATACTACTTGCCTGCTGAGAGCTCATAAATCCAATCATACCTGCTCCAGCCATGATGGGACTCCCCATCTCTCTAGGTGATAAACGGCTTTAAGGTGACAGGACCAACATTGTTGGTGCTACTTATACATTAAAAAACTCAAGTGCCAGAAAGAGCACAGCTGAAAGTATAAGTAGCTTGTTTACAAGTTTATTGACCATTTGGATTGAAGACATGTCATTACCACACGTAATCTTAACTGTTCTTAGCACTCGCGACGCAACCGGTTACGATATCACTAAAGAATTCTCTGCTAGCATCGGTTACTTCTGGAAAGCAAGCCACCAACAAGTGTACCGTGAACTCAATAAAATGGCCGAGAAAGAGCTGGTTACTTGCGTATTAGAACCCCAAGAAGGCAAACCAGACCGTAAGGTTTACTCCATCACAGATGCTGGTCGCAGCGCTTTAGGAGAATGGTTTGATCAACCAACTGCACACCCGACTGTTCGTGATGAATTTTCAGCGAAATTGATGGCATGTGCCGTTCAACCATCAACACCTTTCCGTGATCAACTCGCCGAACTGGTTGAAGAGTCTCGCAAACTGGTTTCTCACTACAAAGAAATTGAAGCGGCTTACTACGCAACGCCGTCAACTTTAGACAAACAAGCTCGCCTAGAGCGTTTAACGCTTCGTCGTAACCTACTGTTACGTGAAACGTGGATCACTTGGGCTGAAGAAGTCCTAACAGAACTTGAAGTGATTGGTTAATTTCCTTTTACTTTGATACAACGAAAAAGGCTTGCCACTCGGCAAGCCTTTTGTCTTTTTGAAACCCGGTCGATTTATGCACCTACTGCAACGCGAGGACGAACGCCTAGCGTATGACATAAAGCGTAAGTCATCTCTGCACGGTTTAGGGTGTAGAAGTGGAAATCCTTAACGCCTTCACGACTAAGTACGCGCACCATATCAATAGCTTGGCTAGCTCCTACAAGCTGACGAGTCACCGGATCATCATCCAAGCCTTCGAACTGTTTACTCATCCAGCCTGGTACTTTCACATTGTTCTGCGCAGCAAAGCGAGACGCTTGCTTAAAGTTCGATACAGGCAAAATTCCTGGCACAATTTCTACGTCAATTCCTGCCGCTACACAACGGTCACGGAATCGCAGATAAGACTCAACATCAAAAAAGAACTGAGTAATTGCACGGTTTGCACCTGCATCTACCTTACGTTTTAGGTTCAATAAGTCAGACTGCGCACTTTTAGCTTCAGGGTGAACCTCAGGAAATGCGGCTACTGAGATATCAAAATCGTGACGTGATTTCAGCAGCTCAACCAGATCCGAGGCATACATGTCAGGCGCACCGCCACCAGGAGGAATATCACCACGCAGAGCAACGATATTTTCAATGCCATTATTCCAGTAATCATCGGCAATATTAATCAACTCTTCGCGAGTCGCATCAATACAAGTGAGGTGAGGAGCAGCAACCAATCCGGTTGTTGCTTTGATTTCTTTAATGATGGAGTGCGTTCTGTCACGCTCGCCAGAGTTAGCGCCGTAAGTCACAGAAACAAATTTAGGTTGGAGCGTTTTAAGACGGTGCACTGAATTCCAGAGTGTCTCTTCCATCTTAGCGCTGCTTGGTGGAAAAAACTCAAATGATACATTGATGTTGTCTGACAACTCAGCAATATTCTGGTTCAAGGCGTCAATATGGCCTGCGTGCGTGTATCCCATCTTACTCTCCCTGTGGCACTCCGCCACGAAAACAAATTCCTTAAATCGACGTTTAGACGTCTATATGTCTACAGAATGTATTGAATACGATTTAATGTCAACCTTGTAATTATGAATTTTTCTCAAGTTAATAATGAGGATAGTTCAAGTTATTACTTGAACGTTATTTCACCACTTATCACAAGCCGATACTTCAGTATGGCACTGAAGGCAAAATAAAAAACCCTGGTCGGGTTCCAGGGTTTTAGGTATCTCGCAACTTTAGAATAAACCGGCTAATCGGTTGAGGTCGGATTGAATCGCGCCGGCTGTCACTTCTCTTCCTGCGCCAGGCCCTCGAATAACGAGTGGGTTATCTTTGTACCACTTACTTTCAATGGCAAAAATGTTGTCGCACGGCAGTAGGTTGGCGAGCGCATGTTCACGAGATAACGCTTCTACTCCCACCGTCGCTTTACCATTTTTTTCTAAACGAGCAACGTAGCGAAGCACTTGGTCGTTTCTCTGTGCTTTTGTCAGGCGCTCTTGCAGTATTTCACTCAACAGCCCTCCGTTATCGAAGAAGTCATCGATGCTAAGTTTTCTTAATTCTTCTGGTACCAGAGATTCAACCTTAACGCTGCCCGGCTCAATATCGAGACCAGACTCTCGAGCTAAGATAACCAGCTTACGCATCACATCTGAACCATCTAAATCAGAACGAGGATCAGGCTCTGTTAAACCTTGCTGCCAAGCGAGGTCGACTAAATCATTAAATGGTACTGAGCCGTCAAATTGTTGGAATAACCATGATAACGTCCCTGAGAAAATACCCGATAGAGCAACGATCTCATCCCCACTTTCACGTAGATCTCGCACGGTATGGTTTATTGGTAACCCTGCACCAACCGTCGCGTTGTACAGCCAATAACGACCAATTTTAGCGAATGCATCTTGAACCTGATGGTAATACTGGCTATCTGCCGAACCCGCCACTTTGTTAGCGGAAATCAAATGAATGCCCTGCTGCGCAATTTCTACATAGCGCTGAGCTAAGTCTTTACTCGCTGTCACATCAAGCACTACGGCTTCATCGTAATTTTTTAGCGCTCCTAATTGAGTCAACCAAGACCCATCGTTTGCTAGGCTTTCATCATCAAATCGTTCAGCAACACTTGCTGCATCAATACCTTGCTCATCGAACCAGTAGGTTTGACTATCCACGACCGCGACAAGGTCGAAGCTCATGCCATGACGTTTTTCGAGCTCACCTTTTTGAGTTGCAAATAAATTTAACCAACTAGAACCAATGTTGCCCTTGCCACATAAAGCCACCGCCACGCGCTTTTGCGCTTGGAACAACTGGCTATGAATCGTTTGAACCAACACTTCGGTATCAGTACGACGCAAAACGGCGACTAAACTCAGCCCCGACTCAGTTTCAGAAATAAATTCAACCGGAGAGTGTTTTAACTTCTGATAAAAACCAAAACAATGGTTGGCGTTTTTCGTAACGCCAGCGCCTACCGCCGCTAAGAGAGAGTAGCCTTCTTTGAGCTTAATCTCCGCTTCAACCGCAAGCTCTTGTAAGTGTTTCAGTGCGCCACCGGCAATTTCTGCGGTATACGCCAAGCGCAACGTGTGTTGATCGGGCTGTGCCTCAAATGCCAATGGCTCCAATTGCGCTCGCTGCAACGCTTGTAATACATCATTCTGTGTTTTTTCGAAGTCGTGCCCATGCATGAAAGACAGCTGCACCAATAAAACATCATCCAGCGAGGTAATAATTTTAGCGCCACGGCCAGACGCTAAGACACGCTCAATACGAGTAGAGCCCGATTCCGGCAGATAGCTACACTTGAGGTTGAGATCCATAGTACTTTGCGCCACAGGCTGAAGTGTACGACTGTGTAGGACTGGGGCGGCTAAACGGGCGAGTTCGCTGGCTTCATCCAATCGAAGTAACGGTAACAGACACGCGTCTGCCACCAAACGCGGATCGGCACTATAGACACCGGCAACGTCACTCCAAATGGTGACTGTGCTCACTTCAGCCAGAGCACCAATGACAGTTGCAGAATAGTCAGAGCCATTACGACCAAGTAAAATGGTTTCGCCCGCCTCGTTCTGAGCCATAAAGCCAGTAATTACCACACGTTTATGATTGTGTTGCGCGAGAACTTCTTTTATCAAAGGATATGAACGAGCGCGATCAACTTCAGGTTGAGTCCCGGCTTCCGCACGTAAAAACGCTCGTGCATCTTGTGCAACAGCGGGGATAGAACGTTGAGATAATAACGCGGCCAATAGGCGAGCAGACCAAACTTCTCCGTGTCCTAGTACCGCGGCTTTTTGCGCGCCAGTGAGTGGTGCTGTCAGCTCAGATAAGGTACTGAACTCATCATGCAGTAACGCTAATAGTTCTTCTTGTACTTCATTTTCCAACAAGTTTTCTATTAGCTCCGTTTGGAACTGCCTTAGGCTTTGAAGTGCTTCATGCGCGATTCGGCCATCTTTGTCTAGCCCTTCCAGGAACTCAATCAAGCGGTTAGTGGTTTTTCCTGCCGCCGAGACGACCACAAGATCATTTTCCGTCGAATACTCCTTAAGAATATCCACAACGCGTAAATAGCATTCTGGGTTTGCTAAGCTACTGCCACCAAACTTATGCAGCTGACGTTGTAAAGTCATTATTATCGTCTCCTATTGTTGGGCAGCTTTAGCGAATGCTTGCTCTAAATCTGTGATGAGATCTTGTGCATCTTCCAAGCCGACAGACAAACGCAATAGTTGATGCGACACCCCCGCTTCTGCAAGTGCTTCCTCTCCCATAGCGCGATGCGTCATGGATGCCGGATGACAAATCAAGCTTTCAACTCCACCTAATGACTCAGCCAATGAAAACAGTTGGAGCTCTTTAACGAACACTTTTAACTGCTCAAACGAACCGGCAAACTCAAAGCTCAACATAGAGCCAAAACCAGTTTGCTGCTTTTTAGCAATGTCATGACCTGGGTGCTCCGGCAGGCTTGGATGATAAATGGTTTTAACTAACGCTTGCTTCTGGAGATAAGCCAGTACCTGCTGTGAACTCTCTTCATGCACTCGCATGCGAGCACCAAGTGTACGAATGCCTCGCAACGTCATATAACTATCGAAAGGTGTGCCAGTCGCACCAATGCAATTTCCCCACCATGCAAGCTCTTCTGCATGCGCTTCTGTTTTGGTGATGATCACGCCACCAATCACGTCTGAATGACCGTTGATGTACTTCGTTGTGGAGTGGATAACAAAATCCGCACCTAGCTCTAAAGGTTTTTGGTACACGGGTGTCAAAAAGGTATTGTCCACCGCAACTAACGCGCCGACTTGTTTCGCTTTTTCACAGGTAGCTGCAATATCCACTACGCGAACCAGAGGGTTTGACGGAGTTTCTAGCAAAATGAGTTTTGGTTTTTGTGCTAATGCTGCATCCAAAGCTTGCTCGTCTGATTGATCGACAAACTGAACCTTAAAATCGCCTTTGTTGGCTCGGGTATTAAAAAGACGATAGGTGCCGCCATAACAATCGTGAGGAGCAATAATGAGATCATCAGGGCCAAGAAAAGCGGACACCCATAAATTTAATGCCGACGTACCGCAGTTCGTGACAACCGCTCCTTTTCCAGACTCGAGTTCAGATAACGCACTTTCCAACAGTCCGCGGTTTGGATTTCCAGATCGCGTGTAATCATACTTAGGTACTTCACCAAAAGCAGGAAAACCATAGTTAGTGGAAAGATAAATAGGTGGAACGACAGCGTGATATTGGCTGTCTGATTCAATACCAGTGCGTACTGCAATGGTCGCAGGTTTGCGAGAGCTCATGGGTGTATCCTTTCACGGGTAATGACTTCTAAATAGGAATGCGCTATATCTAATGAGTAAAATAAAGTGATCAACACGCTTCCTTTGCTGTTCTGTTCACTTTACTCGTCAAAAAATGAGACGTCAACACTTCTAGACGTCTATATGTCTTTGCTTATGGCGGTAAATGCAGCTAAAATCAGCACCTAAATTATTTTTAACCGATTACATAAATGAAGGTGTGCAATGGCTGACTGGAATGGCGAATACATTAGCCCATATGCAGAGCACGGCAAAAAAAGCGAACAAGTAAAAAAAATTACCGTCTCTATCCCGCTAAAAGTTTTAAAAGTGCTAACTGATGAGCGTACTCGCCGTCAGATCAATAACTTACGCCATGCAACCAATAGTGAATTACTATGCGAAGCATTTTTGCACGCGTACACAGGTCAGCCACTTCCAACAGATGAAGACCTTCGTAAAGACCGTCCAGATGATATTCCAACAGAAGTAAAAGCACTGATGACGGAAATGGGCATCGAATTTGAGTCGTTTGACGAAGAGTAAAAAAGCGAGGCTGGAGGCTTCAGATAGCAATTCTTATCTCGAGCCAAAAGAATGATATAAAAAATGGGACGCGATTGCGTCCCATTTTTTGTACATCACATCTAATAGATATATTACTCTGCCATGTAGTTTTCAGGCATCTCGATACGAGCAACACCTGAATCAACTGCCGCCTGAGCCACAGCTTTTGCAACACGTGGTAGTAAACGTGAGTCCATTGGTTTTGGAATGATGTAGTCTGCACCAAACTCAAGCTTATCGACGCCTGCGGCCTTCAATACAGTTTCAGGTACAGGCTCTTTTGCTAGCTCACGAATCGCCTCAACGGCTGCAAGTTTCATTTCATCATTGATTTCACTTGCGCGCACATCAAGAGCACCACGGAAGATGAATGGGAAACACAATACGTTATTTACTTGGTTCGGGTAATCACTACGGCCAGTACCCATGATCAAATCATCACGAACAGCGTGGGCAAGTTCAGGCTTAATTTCAGGATCTGGATTCGAACATGCAAATACGATTGGCTTATCTGCCATCAGCTTCAACGCTTCCGCTGGCAATAGGTTTGGACCAGATACACCTAGGAACAGATCCGCGCCTTCAATCACGTCTTCTAATGTGCGTTTGTCCGTGTTGTTTGCGAATAGCTGCTTGTATTCATTAAGATCATCACGACGAGTGTGGATTACACCTTTACGATCCAGCATGTAAATTTTTTCGCGCATTGCACCACATTTAATCAGCAGCTCCATACACGCAACGGCTGCAGCGCCGGCGCCAAGACAAACGATCGTTGAGTCTTCAAGCTTCTTACCTTGAAGTTCGATCGCGTTCAGCATGCCTGCCGCTGTTACAATCGCAGTACCGTGCTGATCATCGTGGAATACTGGTACATCACAACGCTCAATTAGACGCTTTTCAATCTCAAAACAATCTGGTGCTTTAATATCTTCAAGGTTGATACCACCAAAAGTGTCTGCAATGCTTGCAACAGTATCAACAAATTCATCGATCGTGCGGTGCTTAACTTCAATATCAATCGAGTCAAGGCCAGCAAAACGTTTAAACAGTAACGCTTTACCTTCCATCACTGGCTTAGATGCAAGTGGACCTAGGTTACCTAAACCCAGGATAGCGGTACCGTTAGAAATAACAGCAACCATGTTGCCTTTCGCTGTGTACTTGTACACGTTATCAGGGTTTTGTGCGATTTCACGCACTGGTTCTGCAACACCTGGGCTGTAAGCAAGGGCAAGATCACCCGCCGTTTCCGCAGGTTTTGTCAATTCGACAGCAATCTTCCCTGGAGTTGGATAAGCATGGTAATCCAATGCTTTTTGGCGATGTTCTTCTTCTGGAGTGGCTGCTTGGCGATTGTCTTCAGACATGGACGTTTCTCTTTTTTATTTTTAGGTAAGGGGGGATAAATTCTATCGGATAGAAATCAAACTTCATAGGCAAGATTGCGAGCAATATCCTTAAAAAGCCGATAATAAAAGAGATTAGACCAGATAGCGGGGATAAGCACCTGATTTTCGAGTCAGGTGCTCTTTTCTTCTTACAATTGAAGTGCGCAAAATCCTGGACGCTATTACTCTTCGTCTACGTATTGCGCTTGGAGGTAGTTCTCAATGCCAGACATTTCAATCAAGCCAAGTTGCGTCTCTAGCCAATCAACATGCTCTTCTTCATCTTCAAGAATATCTTGAAACAGATCGCGAGACACATAGTCTCGAATGTCTTCAGCATAAGCAATCGCATCTTTTAAATCTGGAATGGCGGCCATTTCAAGCTTTAAGTCACACTCGAGCATTTCTTTAGTGTCTTCACCTATCATCAACTTGCCTAAATCTTGTAGATTAGGTAAGCCCTCAAGAAACAAAATACGCTCAATCAGATGATCGGCATGTTTCATCTCATCGATAGATTCGTGATATTCCTTATCTGCTAGGTGCTTTAACCCCCAGTCCTTATACATTCGAGCATGAAGAAAATACTGATTAATAGCGATGAGCTCATTTCCGAGCACTTTATTGAGATGTTGGATGATGATTGGATCGCCTTTCATGACAAAAACCTCCTCTTTGGCTTCATTTAAATGTAGAAGCAAATGAGAAGGTGTCAAAACGCTAGGCAAATAATTACTTAATTACTGCATGCTCACAGTAATTAGCTAGCTTGTTTGAATACCGTGTAACTGGTTTCCGCTAAAATATCCTTGGCCTGTCTGATGCACTTACCACATTGGCTACCCAATGCTGTGCATTTTTTGATTCCTTTAATATCCGTTACGCCTTCATCTATCGCCAACTTCCTAATTTTCTTGTCGGAGACCCCATGGCAAAGACAAACGTACATACTCAAAAACCTATTAAATTAACCTGTGGCAACCAATATAAACAAGAATAGTTCTTGTTACCAGTCGCATTGATAGGCCTATTCAGAATATTTTGTTATATAGATTTGGGGACAGTAGTCAAAGATCAGAGAGTTAGGTGCTACGACCAAAGGTGTTGAAAAATAGAGCCGGTAATATTCTGTTTTTAAATTAAAAAATTAACGCATTTCCTACGAACACTTATAACCAAATATAATTTAGATATAAAAAAGGGAAGCCTAAGCTTCCCTTTCTCGATGCGCTTTCTTCATAAAGAAGAAGAGTGCAAGATTTCGTTTAATTCGT